>DATKAO010000009.1 GCA_035498015.1 Myxococcota bacterium | reverse complement strand
TCCGGCCCGCCGAGCCGTGGGCCTTCTGGACCGCCGCCGCGGGCTCGCTGGTGCTGGCGCTCTGCGGCGTGCAGAACATCTGGGCGTTCACGACCGCGCACGACCAGGCCGAGCTGATGGCGAAGGCGCGCGTCGGCCTGGCGCCGATGGTCGCGATCCTCGGTCTCTACTACGTCTGGACCGCCTTCGAGGGCTTCCGCTACTACGGCATGATGAGGAAGCGCATGGCGCTCGGCCTGGCCGACGCCGTGGTGACCA
This sequence comes from Myxococcota bacterium, assembly GCA_035498015.1. Lineage (NCBI taxonomy): Bacteria > Pseudomonadati > Myxococcota > Myxococcota bacterium. Next base: position 6,324 of record DATKAO010000009.1, on the reverse strand, counting down.
ACCGCTTCCTCCTGTGGGCGTTCGCCGGGATCGTCTCGTTCGCGTGGAACTCGGTGTCCGCCTGGTGCCTGGTGGCCGGGATCGACCTGCGCAGCGCGCTGCCGCTCCTCTCGACGTCGCTGGGCGGCTTCGCGAACACGGTCCTGCTGTTCCTGATCTTCATGCCGCCCGCCGCGTACACGCGCTGGGTGATGCGCTCCGCCCGGGGCGGCGCGCTGGCGCCGGCGTAACGCGATGGCCAACTCTGCGGCGTTCGACGCAGCTCACACCGCGCTCGAGAAGTCCTCCGGGATGGATCGCTGGGCTGCGCGCGGCGCCATCCAGCTCGCGCTGATGGACGCCGGGCTCGAGGCCAGCACGGTGAGCAAGGACCAGATGGCGGTGGTCGTCGAGAAGCTGCTGCCGCGCCAGCTGCAGAGCCAGAAGATCGGCGACGTGTCGGCGATCTGCGCCAAGATCCGCGACGCGCTGATGCTCCTGCGCGAGGACAAGGCAGTCGAGACCGCGGACAAGGTCTTCCAGCGCATGGCCTGAGCCGCGCGGTATGCTGCGCCGGGAGGTCCGGCGATGGCGCAGCGAACCGTTCAGGCCAACGGCATCGAGATCTGGTGCGAGGACTTCGGCGACCCGCGAAGCCCCAGAGCAAGAAGCGGTTGGTCACCACGGCGTCGGCCAGGCCGAGCGCCATGCGCTTCTTCATCATGCCGTAGTAGCGGAAGCCCTCGAACGCGGTCCAGATGTAGTACAGGCCTAGCACCGCGACGATCGGCGCCAGCCCGACGCGCGCGCGCGCCAAGATCTCGGCGGAGTCGGCGGTCGAGCAGAACGCCCAGATGTTCTGGATCCCGCTGACCGTGAGGATGGCCGAGCCCAGCACGGCGACGCGCAGCGCCCACGGCGCCGCCGGGCGGAACACCTTCGCGGTGAAGAACAGGTAGAAGCAGCAGCCGGACATCAAGAGCGTCTCGCCGAGCATGTACACCGGCACCGCCAGGGGGCGCGGCAGCATCGGCGCGGTCACGCACAGCGGGTAGCCCGTCGCCGGCGCGGTCACGTACGCGAGCCCGGCCAGGAGCTCGGGCACGCCGTGAGTGATCCGCGAACGCAGCAAGAGGCGAACACCGACGATGGCGCTCGCGACGGTGTAGATGACCAGGAACACGACGCTCAAGAGAAGCATGACGAGAGACTCCCCGAGGATGCCCCGCCGTATCGGCCGGCACTGGGGTAGAAGTGAAACGGACAGGCTCGTCGCCCGCGACGCTAGTCGCGCAGCGTCTCGACCCGGCGCAGCTCGGCCAGGCCGTGGCGCGCGGCTTCCAGGTCGAGCTCCGCCTCGAGCGCCAAGAGCACCTCGTCGCTGATCTGCTCGCGGTCGCGCAGCGCGTCGAGCGCGAGCCGCTCCGCCATCAGGCTCTCGAAGCGCGCGCGTTTGGCCGCGCGGTCGGCGAGCAGGCTCGACTCGCCGTCCGAAGCGCGGCGCAGCCGGTCCTGGTACTGCTCGCGCAACGCGCCGAGCGTAGCCGGCTCGGCCCAGGGCTCGGAGGCCAGCACCTCGAGCCGCTCCAGCGCGGTGCGCGCGGCATGCGCGCGCGCCTCGAGCTCCTCGTGCCGGGGGTCGCCGTCGCTGGGGAAGTGGAGCGCGCGCACCAGCGGCGCCAGCGTCAGTCCCTGCAGCACCAGCGTGCAGAAGATGACGGCGAACGTGATGAGCAGGAGCTCCGAGCGGTACGGGAAGGCCGAGCCGTCGGCGACCGTCAGCGGCAGCGCCATCGCCGCCGCGAGCGACACGATTCCGCGTAGCCCGGTCCAGCCGAGCAGGAAGAGCGCCCGCCAGGTCGGCATCGGGTCGCGGGCGCGCAGCGCGGGCGACAGCGCGCGCGGCAGCCAGGCGAACAGCGGCACCCAGACCAGCCGCACGGCGATCACCAGTGCGGCGAACAGCGCCCCGTGCAGCGCGACGGACCGGAGCCCGCCTGCGGGCACGTCGGCGGCGAGCCCGCGCAGCTGCAGGCCGATCCCGAGGAACAGCACGCCGTTCGCCGCGAACACGACCAGCTCCCACACCGGCTTCGCCTGCAGCCGCGCGCTCGGCGCGACGTCGGTCACCGATGCGCGGCGGAACGTGATCCCGCCCGCGACGCAGGCGAGCACGGCCGACGCGTGCGCGTACTCGGCGAGAATCCAGCCCAGATACGGCGCCATCAGCGTGATCAGGATCGCGGTGGGCGTGTCGTTCGTGATCCGCAGCGCGTACGCCGACCCGCGCCCGATCGCCCAGCCGAGCGCGACGCCCACGCTGGCGGCCAGCACGAACGCGAGCGCCGTCTCGCCGGGCGAGAACGCCGCCGCACCGATCGCGGTCGCGACGGCGCCGCGGTAGAGGATCAGCGCGGTCGCGTCGTTCACCAGGCTCTCGCCCTCGAGGATCGTCATCACGCGGCGGGGCGCGCCGAGCGCGCGCACGATCGAGGTCGCCGAGACCGCGTCGGGCGGCGAGACGATCGCGCCGAGCGCGATCGCCGCCGACCAGCACAGCCCCGGCATCAGCCAACGCGCGCAAACGGCGACCGCCGCGGTCGTCGCGAGCACCAGCCCCACCGCCAGCAGCGTGATCGGCCGCGCGTTCGCGCGGAAGTCGCGCAACGAGGTGAAGTACGCCGCCGACCACAGCACCGGCGGCAGGAACACGAAGAAGACCAGCTCCGGATCGAGCCGGAGCGAGGGCAGACCCGGCACGAAGCTGGCCAGGAGCCCGGCCAGCACGAGCAGCACCGGATAGGGGATCGGCAGCCGCCGCGCCGCCGACATGCCGAGCAGCACGACGGCCAAGAGCAAGAGGACGGTCTCGACGCTCTGGGCGGTGGTCACTTGCCCCGAACGTCGGACGCTCCCCGCCGCCGCGCAAGCGGGGTACCATGAGCGAGCCGCTACACCAGAGAGTGGAGAGCAGGGGGTCGGCCATGACGGAGCCCCGCAACCTGCCGGCGGGAACGGTCACGTTCCTGTTCACGGACATCGAGGGGTCGACCCGTCTGCTCCGGGACCTGGGGGATCGGTACGCGCGGCTGCTGGCCGACCAGCAGCAGATCCTCCGGAAGCTCGTCCGCGAGGGCGGCGGCGAGGAGGTCGACAGCCAGGGCGAGGGCATGTTCATCGTCTTCCGCCGCGCTCACGACGCGGTGAGCACGGCCGTGGCGTGCCAGCGCGCGATGGCCGCCCACGCCTGGCCCGGCGGGCGAAGCGTGCGGATCCGGATGGGGCTCCACACCGGCGAGCCCGAGCGGACGGACAGCGGCTACGTCGGCATCGACGTCCACCGCGCGGCGCGCATCTGTGCGGCGGGGCACGGGGGTCAGATCCTGCTGTCCCCGACCACGCGCGAGCTCTTGGCGGACGGCTTGCCCGACGGGGTCGCCCTCCGAGACCTGGGGATGCACGGTCTCAAGGACCTCGCGCAGCCCGAGCACCTGTTCCAGCTGCTCGTGCCCGAGCTGCCCAGCGAGTTCCCTCCGCTGCGCACGCTCGACACCCACCCCAACAATCTCCCGCGCCAGCTCACGAGCTTCATCGGCCGCGAGCGCGAGTGCGCCGAGTTGGAGCGGCTCCTCGCCGGCGCGGCGCTGCTGACACTCACCGGTGTCGGAGGCTGCGGCAAGACGCGCCTCGCGCTCCAGGTCGCCGCAGCGCAGCTCGAGCGCTTCCGCGATGGCGTGTGGGTGGTCGAGCTCGCATCATTGGGCGACCCAGGTCTGGTGAGCCGCGCGGTCGCCTCGGCGCTCGGCCTACGCGAGGTGTCCGGACGGCCGCTCGTGGCGTCACTCTGCGACTACCTGGCGACCAAGCAGCTGCTGCTCTGCCTGGACAACTGCGAGCACCTGCTCGGGGCCTGCGCGGAGCTGGTCGACAAGTTGCTGCGCGCCTCTCCGGGACTGCGGGTGCTCGCGACCAGCCGGGAAGGTCTGGGCATCGGTGGCGAGCAGATCTACTCGATCCCGTCGCTGCTGGGCTCGGACGCAGCGCGGCTGTTCGTCGAGCGGGCGCGCTTTCATCGGCCGCAGTTCGATGTGACCGCCGACAACACGGCCGTCGTGGAACAGATCTGTGACAGGTTGGATGGGGTCCCGCTGGCAATCGAGCTCGCGGCTGCGCGCGTGCGCGTGCTGTCTCTGACGGAGCTGTCGGCGAGGCTCGACGATCGCTTCAGGCTCTTGACCGGCGGCAGCCGCGCCGCGCTGCCGCGGCACCAGACCCTGCGCGCCGCGATCGAGTGGAGCTACGGCCTGCTGCCAGAGCCCGAGCGCGCCGTCTTGGGCGCCGCCTCGGTGTTCGCCAGCGGGTTCTCCCTGGATGCGGCGGAAGCGGTCTGCGCCAGCGCGGACGTCGCGCCGGAGCAGGTGCTCGAGCTGCTGACGCATCTGGTCGAGAAGTCGCTCCTCAACGTGACGGACCCGGGCGGGATGACGCGCTACGGCATGCTCGAGACCGTGCGGCAGTTCGCGCGCGAGAAGCTCGTCGACTCGGGCTCCGAGACCGCAGCGCGCTCGCGTCACCTGGCGTGGTGTCTGCAGCTCGCGGAGGCCGCTGCAGCGAAGCTCGAGACGAAGGATCAGCTGGTCTGGCTCGCGCGGCTCGACCGAGAGCACGACAATCTCCGAGCGGCGCTCGACTGGTCGATCGATCGCGAGTCGTCGGAGCCCGCCCTGTCTCTGACGACTGCGCTCGAGTCGTTCTGGTACATACGCGGTCACTGGTCCGAGGGGAAGGAGCGTCTCGAGGCCGCGCTCGGTCGCGTGGGAGCCTCCGAGCTTCTGGAGGCGAGGCTGAAGAACGGGATGGTGCTGCTCGCGGCCAACCTTGCATTGGAGCCCGAGCGGGTCGGGCGCCTGGTTGGCGAGGCACTCGAGATCTTCGAGCGCCTCGGCGACAGAGCGGGAGCGGCCAAGTCCCTCATGTACCTCGGCATCTTCGAAGAACAGAACCGGGTCGGCGACGGGGGGAAGACCCAGTACGAGGCATCGTTGGCCCTCTGGCGCGAGATCGGCGACCAGGCCAACGAGGCGCGTCTGCTCTTGCGCCTGGCAGGGGTGGCGGGCAATCGAGGCGAGGTCGAGCACGCGATTCGACTGCTTCAGGAAGGCCTCAGCACTGCCCGCGCCAGCGGAGACCGCTGGGTGCTGGGGCTCGCGCTCATCTTCAATTCGACCGGCTCGCGGCTCACTCGCGACCTGGATCGAGCGCAGTTGTTCGCCGAGGAGGCCCTGACTGTCGCGGTCGAGCTGGGTCACAGGATCTTCATCGCCAACAGCCTCCTCGGTTTGGCGGAGATCGCCGCCGCACGGGGCGAGAGTTCGCGTGCGGCTCGCCTTCTCGGCGCATATGAGCGGTTGATCGATCTTCTGGGTGGCCCCGGGAGCGGCATCGACCCGAGCGGGCTGCGATCAGCGGCACGGGATGCCCTCGGCGAGCCGGCGTTCGACACGGAGTTCGCCTGGGGCCGCGCACAGACGCTGGACCGGGCCGTCGCGTACGCTCTGGCGTCGGAGTAGCATGGGCGACATGAGCACCGCTTCCGACTCCCGCCCCTACGTCGTCATCTCGTCCGACACCCACGCCGGCGCCAGCATCCAGGCCTACCGCGAGTACCTGGACGACGCGCACAAGCAGCTCTTCGACGAGTGGCGCGGCGGCTACAAGAACCCGCAGCGCGAGCACATCGGCTCGAAGAAGCACAAGAACTGGGACGACGCCGAGCGCATGAAGGACATGCACGAAGAGGGCGTGGTCGGCGAGATCATCTTCCCGAACACCGTGCCACCCTTCTTCCGGACCAGCGTCCTGATCTGCGGCAACCCGTCGGTGGCCGACTACCCGCTCTGGCGCGAGGGCATCCGCGCGCACAACCGCTGGCTCGCGGACTTCTGCGCCGAGCACCCGGAGTCGCGCGCCGGCATCGGCCTGACCTACTTGAACGACATCGACGCCGCCATCGAGGACGTGCAGTGGATCACCAAGCACGGGCTACGCGGAGGTGTTTTGCTCCCGCACGTGCCACCCGACTGCACCCACATCAAGCCGCTCTACGCGCCCGACTACGACCGCTTCTGGGCGGTCTGCCAGGACCTGGGCGTCGTGCTCAACCACCACGGCGGCACCGGCTCGCCGGACTACGGGCCGTACAAGGTCTCGCTGCCGATCCGGCTGGTGGAGACCGGCTGGTTCTCGACGCGGAGCTACACGCACATGCTGCTCGGCGGCGTGTTCGAGCGCTTCCCCAAGCTGAGCTACATCGTCACCGAGTCGGGCTGCGCGTGGGTGCCGGCG
>DATKAO010000008.1 GCA_035498015.1 Myxococcota bacterium | reverse complement strand
AGTGTCTCGCGGTCGAGCCCGCCGTTGCGCTCGAGCTCGTGCAAGAGCGCAGCCATGAAATACACGTCGGTGTCGGGCCGGATCAGCACGAGCTCGTCGGGTCCCGCCGACTCGATCGCGCGCGGGTTCACGTGGTACACGCGCGCGCCGCGCTTGCGCGCGTCGCGCAGCGCCTTCATCGGGTCGGCGATCGAAATGAAGCTGCCGTGCGAGACGCGCGGGTTGGCGCCGAATACCAGCAGGAAGTCGGTGTGCGCGAGATCGGGGATCGGGTGGATCGTGCTCGAGCCGAACACGGCCTCGCTGCCGGCGAACTTGTTGGCGCAGTCCTGCGTGCCCGAGCTGAAGTGTTTGCGGATGCCCGCCTGCGCGGTGAACGACTCGATGCCGGGGCGCGCCAGCGTGTTGAAGGCGGTGGGGTTGCCCACGTAGATGCCCAGCGCCTTCGTGCCGTGGCGCTCCGTGATCGCGCGCAGGGCGCCCGCCACGCCCTCGATCGCGCCGTCCCAGGACACGCGCTCGGGCGCGCCGCGCTCGCCGCGGCGCACCGGGAAGTCGAGCCGGTCCGGGTCGTGGTGGATGTCGACGCCCGCCATGCCTTTGTGACACGCGAAGCCGTGAGTCACCGCGTGCGCGCGGTCCGGGGCGAGCTTCTCGAGCCGGCCGTCGCGTACGGTCGCGACCAGCCCGCAGGCCGGCTCGCACACCCGGCAGAACGTGCGCACTTCTCTTTCCGCCACGATTCGCTCCCTCGGGCGCTAGCCTAGCACCCGGGCGCGCCAGCCGAAGGCCCGCACCACCTCGATGCGCAGGAGCGTGGGCGGCCCGCTGAACAGCGCTGTGACTCCTTCCGCATAGCGGGGGTACTTCGCGCGCAGCGCAGCGGCGGCGCCGGCGGCACCGGCCGCGTCGAGACCCACCACCGACGCGCGCCCGTCGACGCGCAGCCACCAGAGCAGCGACCAGTCGTCCTCGTAGTGGTCGAGCAGGAGGCACACGCGCGGCTCCGCGCGCACGTTGCGCAGGCGCGCCAGCTCGCCGCCGCGCTTGGGCTTGCCGTCGATCGGTGACCAGAGCGCCCCGCCGCTGCGCGCGAACACGACCGGCACGGCCTCGGGCGCGCCGGACGGCGACACGGTCGAGAGGCGCGCCACGGGCCAGTCGTCCAGGAGGCGCTCGATCGCGTCGCGTTCGAGCTCCACGGGCCTCCTAGTGGATCGAGTGGGGCTCGGCGAGCAGGAAACGCGCGATCTCGGCGTCGAAGCGTTCCCCGCCCTCGGTCACCATCTGGTAGGTGCCGCGCATCGAGCCGATGGGTGTGGTGAGCGGACAGGCGGACGTGTATTCGAACGCTTCGCCCGGCGCGAGCACGGGCTGCTCGCCGACCACGCCCGGGCCACGCACCTCTTCGGTCCGGCCCTCGGCGTCCTCGATCAGCCAGACGCGAGACACGAGCTGCACCGTCTCGCGGCCCTCGTTCGAGATGCGGATCGTGTAAGCGAAGAAGTACTCGCTCATGAGCGGCCGGGAGCGCTCCGCCACGTAGCGAGACTGCACGTTCACGCGGATCCCGCGAGTCACTGCCTGGGAGTCGCCCAAGGAACCTCCACCGTGCGCATGGTACGATGCCGCCGGTCGCCCGATCCAGAGGAGAGCGCGATGGCCGAGGTGGCGTACCGCAGCGCGAGCGAGTTGGTCGGCATGCTGCGCCGGCGGGAGATCTCGAGCCGCGAGCTCTTGGAGATCCACCTGGCGCGGGTGGCCAAGCACGGCAAGGCGCTGAACGCCGTCGTGTGTCTGGACGAGGAGCGCGCCCGAGCGGAGGCGTCGGCCGCCGACGCGGAGCTCGCGCGCGGCCGTGCGCGCGGCCCGCTGCACGGGCTGCCGATCACGATCAAAGACACCTTCGAGACCGCGGGCCTGCGCACCACCGCCGGCGCCCCCGAGCTCGCCAACCACGTGCCGCAGCACGACGCCGAGGCGGTCGCTCGGCTGCGCCGCGCGGGCGCGGTCATCTTCGGCAAGACCAACGTGCCGTACATGGCTGGTGACTGGCAGAGCTTCAACCAGGTGTACGGCACCACCAACAACCCCTGGAACGCGGCGCGCGTGCCCGGCGGGTCGTCGGGCGGCGCGGCCGCGGCGGTCGCGACCGGCGAGACTCCGCTCGAGCTCGGCAGCGACATCGGCGGCTCGATCCGCGTGCCCTCGCACTGGTCGGGGGTCTGTGGTCACAAACCCACCTGGGGAGTCGTGCCGCAGCGCGGTCACATTCCGCCGCCGCCGGGCCTGCTCGCCCCGCCGGACTTGAACGTGTGCGGCCCGATCGCGCGCACCGTCGACGACCTGTCACTTGCGCTCGACGTGCTGGCCGGCCCGACCGAGCTCGACGCCGTGGGCTGGCGGCTCGAGCTGCCGCCCGCGCGCCGCTCGCGCCTGGGCGACTACCGTGTGACTGCCTGCTTCCAGGACGCGGCCTACCCGGTCGACGCGCAGGTGCGCGCGCTGCTCGAGTCCGCGGTCGAGCGACTGCGCCGCGCCGGTGTCTCGGTGCGCGTGCTCGACCAGCCGCCGATCGATCTGGGCGCGGCGCGCCGCGCCTACGACGTGCTGCTGCTGCCGCTGATGGCCGGGAGCTTCCCGGAGAGTGCGCTCGAGAGCTTCCGGCAGCTGGCGAATTCCGCGCCGGCCGACGACCCGAATCCGCTGGTCGCGACCGCGCGCGCCTTCACGGCGAGTCACGTCACCTGGATGCACGCGAACGAGGCGCGCGAGCGGCTGCGCGCCGCGCTGCACGAGCTCTTCCGCGAGACCGACGTGCTGCTCCTGCCGGTGAACCAGCTGCCGGCGATCCCGCACATGCACGAGCCCGACATGCCGCTGCGCACGCTGAGCGTGAACGGGAAGACCATCCCCTACACCGACTTACTCAACTGGATCGCGCCCGCCACCATGTGCAAGCTGCCGGCCACGGTCGTGCCGGTGGGCCGCACGCCGGACAACCTGCCGGTGGGCATTCAGATCGTGGGCTCGCATCTCGAGGACCGCACCACGCTCGACTTCGGGCGCCGGCTCTCCGAGCTCACGGGTGGCTTCACGCCGCCGCCGGGCTTCTGAAGCGCACCACCGCCACCCCGAGCGCCAGCACGCACAGCACGGCGGCCACGCCGTAAGTCCCGGGTGCGCCCGTGCGCGGCCACAGGCCCGTGGTGAACAGCAGCGGCGCGACCACCCGCGACAGCGCGGTGGCGCTGCCGTTCAGCCCCTGCGCCTCGCCCTGGACCGACTCGGCCGCGCGCGAGAGCAGCGCGTTCAAGGTGGGAGACAGGAGCGCGAAGCCCGCCGCCACGCCCAGGCCCGCGCCGGTGAACCCGCCCCAGCTCCGCGCGAAGCCGAAGCACGCCAGACCCGTGGCCATGACGGCGCAGCCGGCCGCGAACAAGAGCGCGTCCGACACGCGCCCCGACAGCCGGCGCACCAGGCCGCCCTGCACCAGCGCACCCGCGATGCCCATCGCGAACAGCAGCATGCCGACACCGCTGGGTGTCGCCCCGAGCGCATCCTGCGCGAAGAAGCCGACGGTGGAGTCCACGGCGATGCGCGCGGTCTGCGTGAGGAAGCCACAGGCCAGGAACGGCAGCAGCGGGCGCACGAGCTCGGAGAACGAGCGCTGCTCCGGCGCAGCGCGTGACTCGCGCGTGGTGCTCTCGGGCAGCGCGAGCGCCACCGCCAGCGCGTTCGCGAGCCCGATCGCCGCCGACACGAAGTACGGCGCGCGCAGCCCGAACGCCTGGTAGGTCAGCACGCCGAGCAGCGGCCCGAAGGTGACTCCCAGCGCGATGCCCGCGCCGAGCGCCCCCATGGCAGCGCTGCGCCGCTCGCCGCTCGACACGTCGGCCACGTAGGCGAAGATCGCCGGCAGCGCGGCGGCGGAGATCAGCCCGCCCAGCAGCCGCGCCGCCAGCAGCTGCGCGAAGCTGTGTCCCAGGCCGAACAAGCCGAAGCCGAGCGCGTAGCCCAGGAGACCGACCACGATCGCGGGCCGGCGCCCGCGCTGCGACGAGAAACGCCCCCAGAAAGGGCTCGCCACGAACGAGGCCGCGGGCAGCGCCGCGAGCAGCCAGCCGACCGAGGCGTCGGGAATTCCCAGGTCCCGGGTCAGGAACGGGAGCACCGGAAACAGCACGCCCAGCCCGAGCATGAGCACGAAGGCAGTGAGTGCCGCGAGCAGAAGAGGACGCTGCATGGGCCGCGAGCTTGGCACAAGCGGCGCGGGTCGAGAAAGCGGTCCGTCCGGATAGAATGCGGCCGATGAGCGAACGACCCACCCCCACCCTGCTCGGCCACGGCGGCGCGGTCTCGGCCGGCCACCACCTGGCGGCGCAGATCGGCGCGACGATGCTGGCCGAGGGCGGCAACGCCGCCGACGCCGCGTGCGCGATGGGCTTCGCGCTGCAGGTGCTCGAGCCCACCATGAACGGGCCCGCGGGTGAGGTGCCGATCCTGTTCTACTCGGCGCGCGAGGACCGCGTGTACGCGATCTCGGGTCAGGGCACGGCGCCGGCCGCCGCGACGCGCGCGCGCTTCACCGAGCTCGGCATCGACCCGATCCCCGGCGACGGCCTGCTCGCGGCCACGGTGCCCGCGGCGCTCGACGCGTGGTGTCTCCTGCTGGCGCGCTTCGGCACCCGGCGCCTCGAGGACGTGCTCGCGCCGGCACGCGGGCTCGCGCTGCGCGGCTTCCCGATGTACCGCTTCCTGCGCTCGGTGCTGTCGTTCCTGGAGCCGCGTTTCCGCAGCGAGTGGCCCACGAGCGCCGCCGTGTATCTGCCGCTGCGCGCGCTCGGCGAGGCGCAGACCAACCCGGCGCTCGGCGCGTTCCTCGAGTCACTGGTCGCGGCCGAGCGCGCGGCGCCGGGCTCGCGCGAGACGAAGATCCGCGCGGCGCGCGACTCGTTCTACCGCGGCCGGCCCGCCGAGGAGCTGGAGCGCTTCCTGGCCCGGCCGGTGCGCGACGCCAGCGGGCGCGCGCACGCGGGGCTGTTGTGCGCGGACGACCTGGCGCGCTACGAGGGTGCGGTCGAGGAGCCGGTGACCGCCGAGTATCGCGGCGCGCGCGTGTGGAAGTGCGGGCCGTGGACGCAAGGCCCCGTGTTCCTGCAGCAGCTGCGGCTGCTCGAGGGCTTCGACCTCTCCGCCTCGGGTCACAATACGGCCGACTCGCTGCACACGCTCGCCGAGTGCGCCAAGCTCGCGTTCGCCGACCGCGAGGCCTGCTACGGCGACCCGCGCTTCGCCGACGTGCCGCTTCTCGAGCTGCTCTCCACGCCCTACACCGAAAAGCGTCGGGCGCTGGTCGACCCCGCGCGCGCCTCCGACGCGCTGCGGCCCGGCCGCGGGCGGCTGCCCGCCGGCTGGCCGCGCATCGCCGGCGCGCCCGCGCCCGCGCAGGAGCCGCAGGCGCAGGCCGCGGCGCGAGGCCGCGGAGACACCACGCACCTCGACGCCGTCGACCGCGAGGGCAACGTGGTGGCCGCCACGCCGTCGGGCGGCTGGATCCCCTCGTCGCCGGTCGTGCCGGCGCTCGGCTTTCCCGTGGGCACGCGCGCGCAGATGTTCGTGCTCGACCCGGAGCACCCCAACTGTCTGGCGCCGGGCAAGCGCCCGCGCACCACGCTCACTCCGTCGCTGGCGCGCCTGCCCGACGGGCGCATGGCCGCGTTCGGCACGCCCGGCGGCGACCAGCAGGACCAGTGGACCCTGCAGTTCTTCCTGAACGTGATCGACTTCGGCGCGCGCGACCTGCAGGCCGCGATCGACGCGCCGACGGTGCACTCGCACCACATGCCCGACTCGTTCTACCCGCGCACGTCGCAGCCCGGCGTGCTCGCCGCCGAGTCACGCATCGCCGAGGCCGCGCTCGCCGAGCTCGAGCGGCGCGGGCACCGGGTGCGGCGCAGCGGACCGTGGGAGCACGGCCGCGTGCTGGCGGTGGCGCGCGACCCCAGGAACGGTCTGTGCGAGGCCGCCGCGTCGCCGCGCTTCGCGGTAGCGGCCGCGGCCGCGCTGGCCTGAGTCATGGCGGGGCGCGGGCTCGACGCGGCGCTGCGCAGCTTGATCGGCGCGCTGGACTCCGGCGAAGTGAGTCGCCGGGCGCTGCGGGCCATGCTGGGCCTCGCGGGCGCCCGCGCCGGCGAAGTGGCGCTCCGCATGCCGGACGGCTCCGAGCGTGTCACTGCGCGCCGGGGCAGGGCCCGGGAGGATGCGGCCTTCTGGACCGTGCCGCTGCGCGCGGGCGGAGTCGTGCTCGGCGAGCTGCGCGTGCGCGGCGAACGGCCGCGCGCAGCGGCCCGCCGACGCGAGCTCCTGGCCCTGGGCGCGGCGGCTTCGGCGGCGCTGGCCGCCGCGCTGACTCACGAGGCGGTGCTGCGCCGCGCCGACCTCGACCCGCTCACGGGCCTGGCGAACCGCGGCCGGCTGTTCGAAGCGCTCGCGCACGAGCTGACTCGCGCCGAGCGCTACGGCCGTGCGCTTTCACTGGTCATGTTCGACGTCGACGGTCTGAAGCGCGTGAACGACCGCTTCGGGCACCCGGCCGGCGACCAGGTGCTGGTGGACGCGGGGCGGCTGGTGACCGAGCGCTCGCGCGCGAGTGACACGGCGGCGCGCTACGGCGGCGACGAGCTCGTGCTGGTGCTGCCCGAGACGCCCCGAGCCGGCGCGCTGGCGGTCGCCGAGAAGATCCGCGCCTCGATCGAAGCGCTGCGCGCGGGCCCCGCGCAGGTCACTGTCTCGGCGGGGGTCGCCACCGCGCCCGAGGACGGCCGTGTCGCGGCGCAGCTCCTGGCCGCGGCCGATGCGCGCCTGTACGCCGCCAAGGCCTCGGGCGGAAACCGTGTGGCGGCCGAGAGTTGAGCGGGGCCTTCCGCTCCCCTTACACTGCCCGCGCCGGAGGTCCCATGCAGTTCGGAGCCACACTGCCTCAGATCAAACGCACCTGGGCCGAGGCGCGCGCCGTGGCCGAGGAGCTCGACCGGCTCGGCTTCCACTCGGCCTGGGTATGCGACCACGTGTACGGCGTGCCCGTGCCGAACCTGCCCATCTTCGAGGCCTGGACCGAGCTCGCGGCGGTCGCGGCGGTCACCTCGCGCGTCGAGCTCGGGACGCTGGTGACCCCGCCCTTCTTCCGCAACCCCGCGATCCTGGCCAAGCAGGTGGCCACGCTCGACCACATCTCGAACGGGCGCGCGATCGTCGGGCTGGGCGCCGGCTGGTTCGAGGCGGAGTTCCGCGGCACGGGCAGCGAGTTCCCGCCGCTCGGCGAGCGCATGCGCGCGCTCGAAGAGAGCGCCGTGATCCTGCGCCGCCTGTTCAGCGAGGAGCGAGTCACATTCGAGGGCCGACACTTCCGCGTGTCGGATGCGGTGTGCGAGCCCAAGCCACTGCGCCGCACGCCGATCCTGATCGGCGGCTCGGGCGAGAAGGTGCTGCTGCGCATCGCCGCGCAGCACGCCGACATCTGGAACAACCTGGCGGTGTTCCAGCCGCAGCTCGGCGCCAAGGTCGAGGCGCTCCGGCGCCGCTGCGACGAGGTGCAGCGCGACTTCGGCGAGCTGCGCATCTCGCAGCAGTGCGTGGTGGTGATCGAGGAGGACGAGGCCAAGGCGCGCGAGTCGCTCGAGAAGGCCAAGAAGATCTACGGTGGTCACATGGGCGGCGCGCTCGAGGAGCACGGCATCTGGGGCACGCCCGCGCGCGTGATCGACTGCATCGAGAAACACCGCAAGCTGGGCGCCGGCCTGATCGTGATCGAGTTCTTCGGCCGGGACACCCGGGTGCCCGCGCGGCTGTTCGCCGAGAAGGTCCTGCCGGCGTTCGCGTGACCGAGCACGTGTTCGATCGCGACACCGCGGTGACCCGCGTCGCCGAGGGTGAGTTCAGTGCCCGGCTCGACCGCGGCTGGTGGATCGTCGTGGGCCCGAACGGCGGCTATCTCGCGGCCATCCTGCTGCGCGCGCTCGGCGAGACGGTCGGCGATCCCGAGCGCGCAGCGCGCTCGCTCACCGTGCACTACGTGTCGCCCGCGGCCGAGGGGCCGGTGCGGATCGCCACGCGCGTCGAGCGCGCGGGGCGCTCGCTGTCGACGCTGACGGCGCGCCTGGAGCAGGACGGCCGGCTGATCGCGCTGGCGCTCGCGGCCTTCGCCAAGCCCCGGCCGTCGCCGCGCTTCCACGACTCGCAGATGCCCGAGGCGCCGCCGCCCGAGTCACTCGCCGCGCTCGAGCTGCCGCCCGAGACCGTCGTGCCGCTGCGCGAGCGGCTGGAGACGCGGCCGGTGTTCGGCGAGCGCATGCGCGCCACCTCGACTCACGCGCTGGCCGGCGGCTGGCTGCGCCCGCGCGTGGCCCGGCTCGCCGACGCGCCGTTCGTGGCGCTCTTGTGCGACGCCTGGCCGCCCGCCGTGGCGCAGCACCGCGCGCTCGCAAAGGCGCAGTTCCGCGGCATGCCGACCGTGGACCTCACGATCCACTTCCGCGCGCCGGTGCCGCGCGACGCGCGGCCCGACGACTACTATCTCGGCGTGTTCCGCTCGCGCACGTTGCGCGACGGCTTCGCCGAGGAGGACGGCGAGATCTGGACCCGGCGCGGCGAGCTGCTCGCCCAGTCACGCCAGCTCGCGATGTTGATCTAGCCATGGCAGACTCGGCCGCCCGCATCGTGCTCGTGCGCCACGGTGAGATCGCGGCGAACGCGGCGCGCATCTGGCACGGCTCGACCGACAGCGAGCTGACCGAGCGCGGCCAGCTGCAGGCGGGCCGCGTCGCGGAGCATCTCGCGCTGCGCGAGCCACGGCCGGTGGCGCTGTACGTGAGCCCGCTGCGGCGCACGCGCGCGACCGCGGCGCCGATCGCCGCGCGCCTGGGCCTCGAGCTGCGGCTCGAGCCGGGCCTGCGCGAGTACGGCATCGGCGAGCTGGAAGGGGTCTCGTACGACGACCTGATGCGCGAGCACCGCTTCTTCGAACGCATCGCGCAGGATCCGGGCTTCGCGCCGCCGGGCGGCGAGTCGCCGCGCGAGGTGATCGCGCGCGTGCGCGACGCGCTCGAGCGCATCGCGCGCGCGCACCGCGGCGAGCAGGCGATCGTGGTGAGTCACGGCGCCGCGCTCGGCTTCACGCTGGGGACGCTGATCGACCGCGACTCGACTCAGTGGCACCGCTACCACCTCGCCAACTGCGCGGTCTCGGAGCTGGTGCTGGAGCCGGAGCCGCGGCTCCTGTCCTGGAACTCCACCGACCACCTGTGAGCGACACACCGGCGTGTTGCGCTGCGCGGGTTACGATTCCCGCATGGAACGCAACATCGAGAACGTGGACGCGTGGGTGGTGGCGCGCATCGGGGAGCTCGAGCGCGCGAATCGCCGCCTGTGGATCGTGATCGGCGCGCTGTTCACCACCTTCACGAGCCTGGCGATCGCGGGGGGACTGTTCGCGGCGCGCCTGGAGCTGCCCGTCGGCGCGGTCGCGGCCCGAGGCGCGCTCAGGGTCGACGAGCTGGAGGTGCGGCACGCGCTGCGCGTGGTCGACGACCAGGGCCGCGACCTGGTCTGGCTGGGCCGCGAGGCACCCGGCACGGCCGGCGCGGCGACCGGCGGTGAGCAGACGGTGCTGGGCCTGTTCGCGGCCGGCGACGCCGATGCCCCGCAGCAGACCCTGCGCATGGCCACCTCGAAGCTCGGCTCCGCGCTGTCACTCTCCTCGCTCGACGGCTCGGCCTCGTCGTCCCTGTTCGCGGGCAAGACCGGTGTCTCGTTCGAGCTGCGGCGCGGCAGCGCAGTGACTTCGTGGAGCGAGAAGAGCGGCGCCCCCGCAGCCACGGCCGTAGCCGCTCCGGCGCCCGCACCTCCGCCCGCGCCGGCCCCCGCCCTGGCGCCCGCCGCGGCGCCGAGCGGCCCGCGCAGCGAGTCCGAAGCGCTGGCCGCGCGAGTCACGAACGACCCGAACACGGCCTCGGTCGACCTCACCAACCCCACTTTGCAGGCGCTGGGCAGCGGCTTCTTCGTCGGTCCCAGCTCGGTGACCGACTCGGGCGGCGGGATCCGCGTGCGCGGCCGGATCGTGAACGCCACCAGCGTCGACCAGGCGCGCGCGGAGTTCCGGCTCACGGTGGGCAAGCGCGAGGTGGCGTTCTCGGTAGCCCGGATCGCGGCGGGCTCGAGCGCGCCGTTCGCGCTCGAGATGGCGCAGGCGCCCTCGTCCGAGATCCGCGCCGCGCGCATGCGCTGGGTGCGCTCGAGCCTGAGCTACGGAACGGAGTGAGCTGGCTGCGCTGCCAGGGCGCGCAGCGCGCGCGTGAGCTCGGCCAGGGCGAGTGAGTCGCGCGCGCAGTAGGCGCGCAGCTCGGCCAGCACGCGCGCCGCGTCGGCGGCCGAGAGCTCGCCGCGCGCCAGCGCGTGCCAGCCGCGCGCGGCGGCGCCGCCGTCGGCGATCCCGGGCAGGTCGTCGAAGCGGAAGCCCTTCGCCAGCACCGGTGCCACGCGCTTGAGCGAGAACGAGCCCAGGAACTCCGGGTGATACACGGAGCGGCGCAGCACGGGCAGGAGATCGAACAGCCGCGCGCGCAGCGCGTCGAGCTCGCGCGCCAGCTCCGGGAACACGCGCGCCAGGAGCTCCAGCACCTCGGACTCGAAGCTCGAGTACACCGCGACCGGCCGGACCCGGCCCGCGAACGCCTCGAGCAGCGTCTCCGCGAAGCCGCGCCGCGGGTCCGCGCCACTCCCGGCGAGATACTCCGCGTGCCGCAGCGAGCCGTCCGGCTCGCCCAGGTGCGCCGACCACTGGAAGGGCACGGGCTCGAGCGGCCGCGTGCCCGGATACAGCGGCAGCTCGGGCACGATCGCCTCGAAGTCGAGGAAGTCGGGCGACGGTCCGAGCGCCGAGAGCGCCGCCTCGAGCTCGGGAGTCACCACCGGGCCCCCGCGCGCCAACGCCTCGCGCGCGTTGCGCTGCGCGGGAGTCTGCGCCAGCGCGTCGGGCAGGTCGCCGATGCGCGTGACGGCCGCCTCGACGATCGCCGCGTGATTCTGCGGCCGGAGCCCGGGCAGGTGGCCGATCCAGTCGCGCGCGCGCCCCGCGGTGCAGCGTTTCCAGAAGCCGCAGGTCTGCGGCCGCCGGCAGTGCGGCGACGGCTCCACGCTCGGCCGCGCGCCCGCCAGCACGCGCGCCTGTGACTCGAGGCGCTTGGCGAGGTCGCGGGCCAGGAACTCCACGTCGCGAGTCACGTCGGCGTGGCGCAGCAGCGCCCGCGCGTCGACCGGCCCCGCGCCGCGCACGAAGTCCGGGTCCAGGTGCACGACGCCGGCCGAGCCGAGCATCACGCCCGCCGCGGCCGCGACGGCGTGCACGAACGCCAGCTCGTCCAGGTGGCCTTCGTTGGGCCGCAGCGCCGCGCGCACGATGCGCAGGCCGAGCGCTCCGTCGCGCTCGCGCACCAGGAACTCCGCGCGCGCCTGGGCGCCGGCCGCGCGAAACACGCGCTCGCGCTCCGCGTCGGGGAACAAGCCCGCGTAGAGCGCGCGCAGCTCCGCGCGCGCGCGCGCGGCGGCGGCGCGCTCGGCGGCGAGCGCCGGGTCGGCGCCCGACGCATCGTGCGCCTCGAGCCACAGGCGCAGCTCGCACTGCAGCCCGGCGAGGTGGCGGACGTTGTCGAGCAGCGCGGCGTCGGGCACGGCCCCCCGCTCAGCCGATGGCTTTGCTCTCGCGCAGCTTGCGGATCTCTGGCGCCGAAAAGCCGAAGCTCGCGAGCACGTCTTCGCCGTGTTCACCGGGGCGCGCAGGCGGCCGACTCACTTCGGGCGCCGTGCGGCTGAAGCGCGGCGCGGGCGCCGGCTGAGTCACTCCCGCGACCTCGATGAAAGTCTTGCGCGCCACGTTGTGCGGGTGCGCGGGCGCCTCGCCCATGGACAGAACCGGCGCGAAGCACACGTCGCTGCCCTCCATGATCCGGCACCACTCGGCGCGCGGCTTGCGCTTGAACACCGCCGCCAGCTTGCGCTTGAGCTCGGGCCAGCTCGCGCGGTCGAGCTGCGGGAACTCCGCCGGCTCGAGCTCCGCCAGCTTCACGAGCTCGGCGTAGAACTGCGGCTCGATCGAGCCGAGCGAGATGTACTTGCCGTCGGCGCACTCGTAGACCTCGTAGAAATGCGCGCCGGTGTCGAGCAGGTTCGTGCCGCGCACGTCACTCCACATGCCCACGTGTCTCATGCCCCAGAACATGGACATGAGCAGCGCCGCGCCGTCGACCATCGCCGCGTCGACCACCTGGCCCTTGCCCGAGCGCTTCTGCTCGAGCAGCGCCGCGAGCACGCCGAACGCGAGCAGCATGCCGCCGCCGCCGAAGTCACCCACCAAATTGAGCGGCGGAAGCGGCGGCTGACCCGCGCGGCCGATGCCCTCGAGCGCGCCGGCCAGCGCGATGTAGTTGATGTCGTGACCCGCGGCCTGCGCCATGGGCCCGTCCTGGCCCCAGCCGGTCATGCGGCCGTAGACGAGCTTCGGGTTGCGGGCGAGACACGCGTCGGGTCCCAGCCCGAGCCGCTCCATCACACCGGGCCGGAAGCCTTCGATCAGCGCGTCGGCGCCCGCGATCAGCCGCAGCACGGCCTCGATCCCCTCGCGCTGCTTCAGGTCGACGGCGATGCTGCGGCGCCCGCGCAGCAGCGGGTCCACGGGCGCGCGTCCGGCCGCGCTCGACGCGCGGTCGATGCGCACCACGTCCGCGCCCATGTCGGCCAACAGCATCGCGCAGAACGGACCGGGCCCGATCCCCGCGAACTCGAGCACACGAATGCCTTGTAGGGGTCCCATCGCGCGCCAGCATATCAGGCCGGCGCGGCCAGTTATCTTCTGGGGCGGCCTTCGCTCGGCCTGCGGGCGCGGGCGAGCAGGCACAGACCCGAGAGACCCACGAGCGCGAGCGCGACGGGCTCGGGTGCCGTGACCGGCGCCATGGTCGCGTCGGGCGCGAAGTCGGAGATCTGGTCGTCGCTGGTCACTCCGAGGTAGCGCGGCCACAAGTTCTGGGTGTAGCTCTGCGCGCTGAGCCCGTTCGAGGGCAGCATCGAGAGGGGCACCGTGGCCGCGAAGCTGTTGCCCGAGATCAAGACCGAGCCGCTGGCGAGCGGCGTCATCACCGGCGAGGCTCCGCCCAGGAGGACCACCTGACCCGACCCGTCGGGCTGGACGATCACCACCGAGTCGAAGACGATGTTCGGCAGGCTCAGGCTGGCGAAGCTCGCCGTGCTCGCGCCGGCGCCGCGGTCCACGCCCCAGACGTAGAACGCACCGGGAGTGGTGCCGATCGGGCCCGCCAGCGTGGCGTTCAGCACGAGGTCGGACCCGTGCAGCGTGGCGTTGGTCGACACCACGTCGAGGTCGGCGCCCTGCGGCCCGCTGTAACTCGACAGGAAGTCACCGGTCGGGTCCGTGACCGTCGCTGCGCGGGCTTCGCCGCCGAGCCATGGCGCGAGCAGGAACGCGAGCGCGAGAGCTCTCATGTCTTCTCCGCAATGGTGGTGTGACGCAGCACGAGCATGCCAGTGCACTCAAGTGACTCTGCGCGACTCACTGACCTCCGGGTCGGGAGCGGTGTAGAACTGGCCGCGCGCACGGGCGGCCGTTTGCAGAATCGGCGCGCCCGGGCACGGCTGGCGCGGCGATTCGCGCGCGCCCTGTCGCTCCCTTATCCTCCCGCGCCTCAAGGGCCGAACGGTGCCGTGCGATAAGCCTCGCGGGGGAGTTTGTTGAGCGCAGTCGGGCGTCGGAGTGGACTTCTTGCGCTCGCGCTGTGGGCTGCGCTGGCGCTCCCGTCCCTGCGCGCCGCCGCCTCGGAGCCCTTTCCCGAGCCCGCTGCGCTCACGCCCGCGGTTTCGTTCTGGGTGCGCGTGTACACCGAGGCCAGCACCGACGGGGGATTCCTCCACGACGCGCGCCTGCTCGACGTGGTGTACGAGCACATCCGCTTCGAGGGCGAGAGCTCGCCGCGCGCGCGCGAGCGGATCGTCGACGGCTACAAGGCGCGCTACCGCGAGGTGTTGGACTGGCTCGGCCGCGGCGGCGAGCCGCGCAGCGAGCACGAGCAGCAGATCGTCCGGCTGTTCACCGCGGCGCTCGGCCACGCTCCCACGGCGGGAGACTTCCGCGACGCCAAGGACGAGCTGCGCTTCCAGCTGGGTCAGCGCGACAAGTTCCGCGAGGGGCTGGTGCGCTCGGGCGCGTACGAAGAGGAGATGCGCGCGGTGTTCCGGGCGCAGGGCATGCCCGAGGACCTGGCGCTCCTGCCGCACGTGGAGTCCTCGTTCAACGTGCGCGCCTACTCGAAGTACGGCGCGGCCGGCGTGTGGCAGTTCATGCGCGGCACGGGCCGGCGCTTCATGAAGGTCGACTACGTGGTCGACGAGCGGCTCGATCCGATCACCTCGACGCGCGCCGCCGCGCGGCTGCTGCGCGAGAACTACGCGATCCTCGGCAGCTGGCCGCTCGCGCTCACGGCCTACAACCACGGTGCCGGCGGCATGGCCCGCGCGGTGAAGCGGCTCGGCACCGACCGGATCGACGAGATCGTCGCGAACTACGACGGCCGCACCTTCGGCTTCGCCTCGCGGAACTTCTACGCGCAGTTCCTCGCCGCGCGGAAGGTGATCCAGTCCTACGAGTCGTATTTCGGCCCGGTGCGCAGAGACTCGCCGCACCCGGTCGACGTCGTGACTCTGCCCTTCTACGCCGACGTGAACGACCTGCAGCGGCGGCTCGGTGTCTCGCCGCAGCAGGTGGCCGACCTGAACCCGGCCCTGCGTCCGCCGGTCTTCCGCTCGGGCAAGCGCATCCCGCGCGGCTATGCCCTGCGCCTGCCCGCGGGCACGACCGCCGGAGACGGCTCGCGCTGGATCGCCGCGGTGCCCAAGGAGGAGAGACACAGCGACCAGCACGCGAGCCGCTACTACACCGTGCGGCGGGGGGACACACTGTCGGAGATCGCCTCCGAGAACCGCACGACCGTGGCGCAGATCCTGTCGCAGAACGACCTGGGCCGGCGCCAGCGCATCTACGCCGGCCAGGTGCTGCAGCTGCCCGACCGGCCCGGGACCGCGCCCAAGCGCATCGTGCCGCCGGTCGTGATCGCGCAGACCGCGGCGCCCGAGCCGGCCGCGCCGACGCCTGCCCCGCCCGCCGAGGAGGCCAAGCCCGCCGTGCCGCCGCCCGCCGCCGAGGTGGCGATCGCCGTCTCGCAGTCACTCGAGCAGGCGCCCGCGCAGGCCGAGCCGCCGCCGCCCGCCGCCGAGCCCGCGCCCCCGCCGCCGAGCGAGCCGATCGCGGCGCTCGAGCCCGCCGGCGCGCCGCCCAAGCTGACCGAGACCCCGCCGGCCGACGACGGCACCGAAGAGGTGTTCTCGAGCGCCGACCTCGCGGGCCCCGAGCCCAAGCTCGTGCCCGTGCCGAACCGGCCGGCGCCCGTGACCGTCGCCGTGGCCGAGCCCGCAGTGACTCCTGCCCTGGCGGTGCCGGCGGCCGCCGACGACCCGCCCTACATGCGGCTCAAGAAGGACCGCGTGCTGGTGGACGACGACGAGACACTCGGTCACTTCGCCGACTGGCTCGAGGTCTCGCCCCAGCGCCTGCGCAACCTGAACAAGCTGAAGGGCCGCCAGCCGATCCACGTGGGCCAGTCGCTGCGCCTGGACTTCGCGCGCGTGACCCCCGAGGAGTTCCAGCAGCGCCGCCTCGAGTACCACAAGGGCATCGAGGAGGACTTCTTCGGCAGCTTCCGCGTGACGGGCACGGTCGAGCACAGCCTGCGCTCCGGCGATACCCTGTGGGTTCTGTCGCACAAGCTCTACGGTGTGCCCACTTGGCTCATCCACCGCTACAACCCCGACGTCGACTTCAGGAAGTTGGTCCCCGGAGTGAAGCTGCAGATCCCGCTGGTGGAAAAGACCAGCTGAAGGACCCGCCGGGTCGGATCGAGCTGCGGCTGCGGCTCCTGGCGCAGCTCTTCCACTCCTTCGATCCCTCGCCCTTCCGCGAGCGCGAGCTCGACGCGACCGCCGAGGAGTTCATCATCGGCTGGGCCGGGGATCTGCCCCGGCGCATTCCGCTCGAGCTGGTGATCCACCTCGAGGAGGTGCGCCACGAGACCCCGGCGGAGCTGAACGCGCTGGTGAGCGACGCCATCCGCAACCACTTCCGCTACCGCGCGGAGAGCAAGCACCGGCAGCACCGCGCGCTCATGGCCCGCGGGCGCACGAGCCTCGCCGTGGGTCTCGCGTTCTACGCGCTGTGCTTCGTCCTCGGTCAGGCGCTCGTGCGGCTCACTGACTCACCGGTCGCGGAGCTCGGGCAGGAGAGTCTCTTGATCGGCGGCTGGGTGGCCATGTGGCGCCCGCTCGAGATCTTCCTCTACGACTCGTGGGAGCTGCGCCGCCAGGAGCGCGAGCTGATCCGCCTGTCCCACATGGCCGTGCACGTCGAGTGCCCGCACGGCTGAAGCCCGCCCCGGGCGCGGCACGCCGCTTGCTGAGGCCTCGGGCGTGGCACACACACGGCTCCTGTTCCGCGACCAGGCTCGGGAGAAGATCCTCGCCGGGGCCGCCGCGCTGGCCGACGCGGTCCGAGCGACGCTGGGCCCGAAATCCCGCTCGATGCTGCTCGAGCGAAAGTTCTCCTCGCCGATCGTCTGCGACGACGGAGTGACCATCGCCAAGCGCGTCGATCTGCCCGACCCCGAGCAGAACCTGGGCGCGCAGATGCTGCGCGAGGCGGCCATCCGCACCGGCGAGGCCGTCGGCGACGGAACCACCACCTCGACCCTGCTCGCGCACGCGATCCTGGCGGACGGCGTGCGCAACGTGGCGGCCGGCGCGAGCGCCGTCGACCTGAAGCGCGGGCTCGATCGGGGAGTCGCCGCGGCGGTCGAGGCACTGCGTGCGATCTCGAAGCCTGTCACGGTGCTTCGCGAGAAGGAGCAGGTCGCGAGCATCTCCGCGCACGGCAACGTGGAGATCGGGCGCATGGTCGCTCGGGCGATCGAGCGCGTCGGATCGGAAGGCATCGTCACCGTCGAGGAGGCGCGCGGCACGGAGACCTCGCTCGAGATCGTCGAGGGCATGCAGTTCGACCGCGGCTTCCTGTCGCCGTACTTCGTGACCAACGCCGAGAAAGTCGAGGCGGTGCTCGAGGAGCCGCTGGTCATCCTGCACGAGAAACGCATCGGGACGCTGCGCGATCTGCTCCCGCTGCTCGAGCGCATCGCCAAGGAGGGGCGTGCGTTCCTGCTCATCGCCGAGGACGTCGAAGGCGAGGCGCTGGCGACCCTCGTCGTGAACAAGCTGCGCGGCACGCTGCAGGCGTGCGCAGTCAAGGCGCCGGGCTTCGGCGACCGGCGCAAGGAGATCCTCCGGGACATCGCGACGCTGTGCGGCGGCACGATCGTGTCCGAGGAGCTCGGCCTCAAGCTCGAGAATCTCGAGCTCCCTCAGCTCGGCAAGGCCAAGCGAGTCATCGTGAACAAGGACACCACGACGATCATCGGCGGCGGCGGAGATCCCACGGCGCTGAAGGGGCGCTGCGAGGAGCTCCGGCGCGCGATCGCCGACAGCAAGTCGGACTATGACCGCGAGAAGCTCGAGGAGAGACTCGCCAAGCTCTCGGGCGGCGTGGCGGTGATCCGCGTCGGTGCTCCTTCGGAGGCGGAGATGAAGAGTCGCCGCGAGGCCTTCGACGACGCGATCAACGCGACCAAGGCCGCGGTCGCCGAGGGCATCGTTCCCGGCGCGGGTCTCGCGCTCCTGCGCGCGATTCCCGCCGTCGAGGCCGTCGAGCAGAAGTGTGAGGGCGACGAGCGCACGGGCGTGCGGATCCTGCGCCAGGCGCTCGAGGCGCCGACCCGCCAGATCGCCGTGAATTCGGGCTGCGACGCCGGGGTCGTCGTAGAGCGCATGCGCGCGGGCGCCGGCTCGTTCGGGTTCGATGCCGCACGCGGCCGCTACGTGGACTTGGTCGAGGCCGGAATCATCGACGCCGCCAAGGTGATCCGGTCGGCGCTCGACAACGCGGTATCGGTGGCCGGAGTTCTGCTCCTGGCCGAAGGAACGCTCACCGAGATGGAAGAGAAGAAGGGCGCAGGGGCCGGAATGCCCGAGGTAGAGTGACACAGCGTCCCTTTGCGCCCTCCCCCCACTGAGACGAAATTCACCACCTGACCCGAGGAGGACGAGTGTGTTGCCCACTGCCCGCGAGCTCATGGAGACCCGTCTCATCAGCGTGAACCCCGAAGCTTCCCTGCTCGAGGTCCACCGCCTGTTCGCAGAGGAGGAGATCAGCGGCGCGCCGGTCGTCGACGACCTGGGCACGCTGATCGGTGTGATCACCGCGAGCGACCTGATCCGCGCCGTCCAGGAAGAGAGCGGTACCGCCCGCTTCGAGACGGGCTACTTCCGCGACCTGCTGCCGTACTCGTCGCCGGACTGGGCGGCCGGCCCCGAGGATTTCGAGAACCGGCTGGCCGCGCTGCGCGTGAGCGAGGCCATGACCGCCGAGGTCCTCACCATCTCGCCGAGCACACCCGCTCCCGAGATCGCGCGGCTCCTGCGCGAGCAGCACATCCACCGCGTGTTCGTCAGCGCGGGATCGCAGCTCCTCGGCATCGTGACTGCGTTCGATCTGCTGCGAGTGCTCGAGAAGCTCAAGGACTGAGTCAGGGCAACGGCACGTCCCGCGCCGGGCGCAGCACCGTGGCTTGCGGCCCTTCGTCGCCGTCCTCCACGTCGAGCGCGATGCGCTGACCCACCTCGAGCTTTTCGAAGTCGAGATCGCCGTGCACGGCGTTGCGGTGGAAGTAGACGGAAGTCCCATCGTCGGTGAGCACGAAGCCGTAGCCCCCGTCGCGGTAGAGCCGATCGACGAGGCCCAGGAGCGGCGGGCCGCCGGCGCGCGCCCGCACGCGCGTGGACGTGCGCCTTCCGCGCACGTGGCGCAGCTCGTGCGCGAAGGCGTCGACGGCGTCGTGGAGAGCGCGCGCGAGGTCGGGCGCGGAGCGGGTCGCCGTCATGACCCGGCCTTTGGCCTGCGCGGCGATGTGAATCTCGCGCGCGCCGTGCCGGTGGTGATGGCCTCCCTTTCCCGTGATGCGCATCGACAGGATGTCGTCGTGCTGCGCGACCAGCCGGCGAATGCGCGCCTCCAGCTTGTGCCGGAGCGCCTCGTCCACTTCCTCCACGTTGTCCCAGTGAATCTCCATGATGCCTCCTCGATGCAACCGGCGTTCCTGCTGCCTCAACCCCGCTGCTTCGCCTCCAGGTACGCGACGAGCTGCTCGAGGCTCGCGAGCTCCCCGTAGTCGGCCTCGGGAATCTCGACCCCCGTGCGCTGGTGCACGCCGATCAGCAGGTTCAGGAAGTCCATCGAGTCCAGGTCGAGCTGATCGCGCAGCGGGAGCTCGTCGCGCAGCGTGCCCGGATCGGCTTCGGGCGCCACCTCGGCCAGGGCCGAGAAGATCGCGGCGCGCAGCTCGGCGCGGCTCACAGACGCTCCGGCTCGGCGAGCAGCCGCGCGAGCGCCGACAGGAAGCGCCCCGCGCGGTGCCCGTCGCTCGCGCGGTGATCGCCGGCCACGCTCACGTCCACCACCGGGCGCGCCCCGATCAGCCCGCCTGACGCCACGGGCTGTTCGGTCACCCGCCCGAAGCCCACCAGCGCGACCTGCGGCGGCATGATCACGCCGAACACGCGCTGCGCGCCCTGATCGCCGAGATTGGTGAGTGAGATGGTCGCGCCCGAGACCTCGGAGCTGCGCAGCTTGCCTGCCCGGGCGCGCGCGACCCCGTCGCGCAAGGCGACCATGATCTGCGAGAGACTCTTGTCGGCCGCGTCGTGCAGCGCGGGCGCGAGCAGCCCGCCTTGGCGAAGTGACACGATCAGCCCCACGTGCACCTCGCGCGCGGGCTCGAACGCCCCCTCGCGCCAGAAGCCGTTCAGCTCCGGCACCTCGCGCGCCGCGAGCGCGACCGCCTTCACGAACAGCGCCGCCGGCAGCAGCCGCTCGCCGATCGGGCGCGCCGCGTTGGCCGCGGCGAGCCACTCGGTGGCGCGGCCGAGATCGATGCGTGACTCCACGTAGTAGTGTGGGATCTCGCGGTTCGCGCGCTCCATCGCGGCCGCAATCGCGGCGCGCATCGCGCCCGCCCGGTCGCGCGGCACGGCGGACCGAGCCGCAGGCGCAGCGGCGCGCTCGACGTCCTCGCGAGTGATCGCGCCGTCGACTCCGCTGCCGACGAGCGCGGTCAGGTCGACGCCGCGCTCCGCGGCGATGCGGCGCGCGAGCGGCGTGGCATGCGCGCGGGCGGCCGCCGGGGCCGGTGGCGCGGCGGCGGGCGCCGCGGGCCGCGGGGGCCTGGGTGGAGTCGCAGGCGCGGGCGGCGCGCGAGTCACTGGGGGCGGGGGCGTGGCTGGCGCGGCGCCGGGACGCGCGGATGCGGTGAAGCGCGCGATCGGCGTTCCCACCGGCACGGTCTCGCCGACGGCAACCAGGATCTCGTCGAGGACGCCGTCGTGAAAGCTCTCGACTTCGATCTCGGCCTTGTCGGTGTCGACCAGCACGACGATCTCGCCGCGGACGAAGGACTCACCGACCTTCTTGCGCCATTCGAGGATCTTGCCCCGATCCATGTCGGCGCCGAGCGAAGGCATGCTCAACTCAGCCACGGCGGCCCACCAGCTCGCGCGCCGCGGCGGCGATTCCCGCTGCCGACGGCAGCGCTGCGTCTTCCAGGTGCTTCGGGTAGGGGATCGGGACCTCCGCCGTGCACACGCGGCGGATCGGGGCGTCGAGCTCCCCCAGGGCGCGCTCGGCGATGCGCGCGGCGACCTCCGCGGAGAGGCTGCCGCTCCTCCAGCCTTCGTCGGCGATCACCACGCGGTGAGTACGCGCCACGGTCGCGAGGATCGCGGCCTCGTCGAGCGGCCGCAGCACGCGCAGGTCCAGCACCTCCGCCTCGATGCCCTCGGCGGCGAGTGACTGCGCCGCCTCGAGCGCGCGGTCGAGCGTCCCGCCGTAGGCGATCAGGCTGACGTCGCGGCCCGATCGGCGCACCGCCGCTCGCTCGAGGTCGACGGGACCCGCGTCCGCGGCCACTTCGCCCTCGACCGGGTAGAGCCGCGCCTGCTCGAAGATCAGCACCGGGTCGGGGTCGCAAAGCGCGGTCCACAGCATGCCGCGGGCGTCCTCGAGCGTCGCGGGGGCGGCGATCTTGATGCCCGGGATGTGCGCATACCAGCCCTCCAGGCTGTGGGAGTGCTGCGCGGCCAGCTGGCGGCCGGCGCCCGTCGCCATGCGGATCACGAGCGGTACGTGGATCTGGCCCCCCGACATGTGCGAGAGCGTGGCCGCGCCGTTCACGATCTGGTCGAGCGCCAGCAGGCTGAAGTTCACGGTCATGATCTCGACGATCGGACGCATCCCGCCCAGCGCCGCTCCGATGCCCGCGCCTACGAACCCGGACTCCGACAGCGGCGTGTCGCGGATGCGCTCGGGCCCGAACTCCGCGAGCAAGCCGTGACTCACCGCGTAGCTGCCGCCATAGCGCCCCACGTCCTCGCCCATCAGGAACACGCGTTCGTCGCGCAGGAGCGCCTCGCGCAGTGACTGCCGGAAGGCATCGCGGAAGCTCTGCTGGATGCGCTCGGTCATCGCGCCTCGCCCTCGAAATACACGTGGCGGGCGAGCTCGGCGACGGGCTCGAGCCGGCCCGCCTCGGCGAAAGCAACCGCCTGCGCCATCTCGGCCTCGGCCTCCTGCTCGAGGGCTGCGCGGTCCTCGGGCCGCAGCGCGCCGCTCGCCTGGGCGCGGGACGCGAACGCGGGGATCGGGTCGCGCTGCTTCCAGAGCTCGACCTCGGCCTTGTCGCGGTACAGCTGCGGGTCGAACATCGAGTGCGCGCGGAACCGGTACGTGCGCAGCTCGAGGAACAGCGGGCCGCCCTCCCGCACCGCGGTCATGGCCCTGCGCGTGGCGTCCTCGACCGCGAGCACGTCCATGCCGTCGACGGACCACGCGGGCATCTCGTAGCTGGCCGCCTTCACGCACAGGTTGGTCTCGGACTCGGAGCGCGACAGGGCGGTGCCCATCGCGTACAGGTTGTTCTCGCAGGCGAAGAGCACCGGGAGCCGCCACAGCGCCGCGAGGTTCATCGCCTCGTGGAACTCGCCTTCGGCGACCGCGCCCTCGCCGAAGAAGCACACGGTGACTCGCGGGCGGCGCTGCATCTGGTCGGCGAGCGCGAGCCCGACGGCCAGCGGCAGCCCGGCGGCGACGATCGCCTGCCCGCCGTAGAAGCGCGTGGCCGCGTCGAACACGTGCATCGAGCCACCGCGCCCGCCGCTGCAGCCCTCGGCGCGGCCGAACATCTCCGCCATGAGGCGCGCCGAGTCGATGCCGCGCGCGAGCGCGTGGCCGTGCTCGCGATAGGTCGCCACTACGGCGTCGTCGCGCTCGAGACAGTCGAGCACGCCGACGGCCACGGCTTCCTGCCCCACGTACAGGTGCAGGAAACCCCGGATCCTGCCCTTGCTGTACTGCTCGGCGCAGGCTTCCTCGAAGCGCCGGATCCGGACCATCCCCCGGAGCAGGCGCAGTGCGTGCTCGCGGTCGCGCGGGGCAGCCGGCGCCTCGTGAGTCACTCTGCGCCCTCGAGCGTGGAAGTGTCTCCTTCGGGCAGTCCGAGCTCGCGCGCGCGCAGCAGGCGGCGCAGGATCTTGCCGCTGCGCGTCTTGGGCACGGAGTCGCGGAACTCGAGCTCCTTGGGCGCCACCGCGGCGCCCAGCCGGGTGCGCGCGAACGCCGACAGCTCGCGCAGCAGCGCGGTGCCCGGCGTCTGGCCGGCGCGCAGCACGACGAAAGCCTTGACGATCTCTCCCGCCACGGGGTCGGGCTTGCCGATCACGGCGGCCTCGATCACGGCGGGATGCTCCATCAGCACGCTCTCGACCTCGAAGGGACCGATCAAGTGACCCGATGACTTGATCACGTCGTCGCCGCGGCCCACGAACCAGAAGTACCCGTCGCGATCGCGCCGCGCGAGATCCCCAGACAGATACCAGCCGCCGGCGAAACACTTCCGGTAGCGCTCGTCGTCGTGCAGATAGCCGCGGAACATCGAGGGCCAGCCCGGGCGCAGCGCGAGCTCGCCCAGCACGTCGGGCTCGGTGACCTCCACTACCGCTCCGTCGCGCTCGCGCCGCACGATGCCCGCCTCGACGCCCGGCACCGGACGGCCCATCGAGCCGGGCCGGATCTCCTGCGACGCGAAGTTCGCGATCATGATTCCACCCGTCTCGGTCTGCCACCAGTTGTCGTGGATCGGGATCCCGAACGCCTCCTGCCCGAACAGGACCGCCTCGGGGTTGAGCGGCTCGCCGACGCTCGCCACGAAGCGCAGCGCCGAGAGATCGTGACGCCGGGCCAGAGCGGCGCCCGCCTTCATCAACATGCGCACCGCCGTCGGCGCCGTGTACCAGTTGGTCACGCGCTGTCGTTCGAGCGTCGCGTACCAGCGCTCGGCGTCGAACTCCGATTCGTCGACCAGCGTGGTCGTCCCGTGGCTGAGTGGCGCGAGAATGCCGTACGAGGTTCCGGTGACCCAGCCTGGATCTGCCGTACACCAGAAAGTGTCATCCGTTCGCAGGTCTAGGGCGTGGCCCGCGGTCACGTGGTGCGCGAGCACCGCGGCGTGCACGTGGACCGCGCCCTTGGGGGCCCCCGTGGTGCCGCTCGTGAAGTGGAGCAGCGCCATGTCCTCGGGGTCGGTCGGCGGAATCTCGAAGCTCGAGGACGCGCGCGCGAGACAGGCGTCGAGCTCGTGGGTGCCCGGCGGCTGCGCGCTCCCGGGCTCGCAGCGGGCGAGCAGCACGTGCTCGAGCTTGGGCAGCGATGCGCGCAGGCCCGCCACTTTGCGCGCGTAGAGCGCGCTCGTAGTCACCAGCACGCGTGCGTCGCCGCGCTCGAGCCGCGTCCGGATCGGCTCCGGGCCGAACGCCGAGAACAGCGGGCAGAACACGCTGCCGTTCTTGAGCGCGCCGAGCGCCGCGACGTAGAGCTCGGGGATCCGGCCCGCCAGCGCGAACACGCGCTCGCCCCTCCCGACGCCGAGCTCGCGCAGCGCGTTCGCGAAGCGGCTCGAGAACTCGGCGAGCTCCGCGTACGAGACATCGCGGACCGAGTCACCGCGTTCGAGGAAGCGCAGGGCGGTCTTGGCCGCCCGCGGGCCGCGCGCGTGCCGGTCGACGGCCTCGTGCGCCATGTTGAGGCCTCGGCCGTTCGGCAGCCCTTCGAGGTGCTCCCGCGCTCGGTCCCAGCGGAACGCTGCGCACTCGCGTGCATAGTCGCGCAGGTTTGCGGAGGCGCGTACGCGCTCGGACTTTTCGATCGGCGGCAGCGCCACGCTGCGCCTCGGGAGCAACGGGCATGCCGGCCGGGCCGCGCCCGAACCGTGCGCGTGGCTGAAGCGTCCTGCCCCAGTATGAGGCAGGGTGACTCAGCGGCCCTTCAGCAGCTCGCGGGCAATGATCGTGCGCTGGATCTCGGACGTGCCCGCGCCGATCTCCATCAGCTTGGCGTCGCGCGCGATGCGCTCGACGGGGTAGTCGCGCGTGTACCCGTAGCCGCCGAAGACCTGCACGGCGGCGAGCCCCGCCTTGGTGGCGATCTCGGAGGCGAGCAGCTTGGCGGCGGACGCCAGCTTCGCGCAGCCGCTCGACTGGGCGATGCACAGCTCGGCGGCCTCGTACACGAGCAGCCGCGCCGCAGTCACGTCGACGTACATGTCCGCGAGCAGCTTCTGCACCATCTGGAACTCGGCGATCGGGCGGCCGAACTGCTCGCGCTCGCGCGCCCAGGCGAGTGAGTGGTCGAGCGCGGCCTGCGCGAGACCCACGGAGATGCCCGCGAGCGTGGCGCGCTCCACATCGAGCCCGCGCATCATCAGGGCCACGCCGCGGTTCTCCTCGCCGATCCGGTCCCCGGCGGCCACGCGCATGGCGTCGAAGCGCAGCTCCGCGGTCGGGCTGCCGCGCATGCCCATCTTGTCGAGCGTGCGGCTGCACTGGAAGCCGGGCGTCTTGGCGTCGACCAGGAACACCGAGATGCCGTGCGCGCCCTGCGCGGGGTCGGTGCGCGCGTAGACCACGAGTGTCTCGGCCTCGGAGCCGTTGGTGATGAAAGTCTTGCCGCCGTCGATCACGTAGTGACTGCCAGCGCGCACCGCCCGCGTGCGCATGCCCAGCGCGTCGGAGCCGGAGCCCGGCTCGGTGAGCGCCCAAGCGCCGATCGCCTCGCCGCTGCACAGCCGCGGCAGCACGCGCTTCTTCTGCTCGTGCGAGCAGTCGCGCGCGATCGCGCCCACGCACAGCACCGCGTGCGCGCCGTACGAGAGCGACACCGAGCCCGACACGCGCGCCAGCTCTTCCATGATCAGCGTCGCGCCGATGTAGTCGCCGCCGCTGCCGCCGTACTCTTCGGGCACCAGCACGCCCAGCGCCCCGATCTCGCCCAGCTTCAGGAAGAAGTCGCGCGGGAACCAGTCATCGGCGTCGATGCGCGCCGCGATCGGCGCGAGCTCGGCCTCGGCCAGCCGGCGCACGGCATCGCGGATCAGTTCGTGGTCGCTGGTGAGCTTCATGAGGACTGGAAGATCGTCTCGTCCGGCAGCCGGATCGCCGTCAGCGGACCGCCGTAGACGGCACCCGTATCGATTCCGATCGAGTACGGCAGGTTCCAGCGTACACCGAAATCCGGCAGCGGGGTGTGGCCGTAGATCACGGTGACTCCCAGGCTGTGCGGCAGGTCGGCGGTCTCGCGCTGCCACAAGAGGTCGCGCGCCTTCTCGCGCGAGAGCGCGTACTTGGCGTCGGACAAGCCGAGCGCGGCCTTCGAGAGACCCGCGTGTACGAACGCGTATTCGCCGTCGAGGTGCCAGAGCGCGAGGCTGCGGTAGAAGGCCTCGTGCGCCGGCTCGAGCGCGAAGTCGTCCTTGGCCTCGAAGTAGCCGTAGCTCTGGAGCGTGGTCTCTCCGCCGTTGTGCAGGAAGGCCTCGGCGCCGAAGTAATTCGCTCCTTCCCAGCCGAGAAACGACAGGAACATCGCCTCGTGGTTGCCCATGAGAAAGATGCACTCGTAGCTCTTCTGCAGCCGGAGCAGCTCGTCGACCACGCCCTTGGGATTGGGGCCGCGGTCCACGTAGTCACCGATGAACAGCAGTCGGTCGCCCTGGCTGAGCGGCAGGCGCGACAGCAGGCGGACGAGCTCGTCGCGCATGCCGTGTATGTCGCCGATCGCGTAGAGCATCCGACTCTTATCGGTAGGCGGGTTCCGGGCTTGCCGCGCCCGGCTGCGCGTCGCCGCGCGCGCCGAGTTGTCCGCAGGCGGCGAAGATGTCGTCGCCGCGGGAGCGGCGCAGCGTGGCGGTCACGCGCTCGGCCGCGAGCACGCCGAGGAACGCGTCCATGCGCGCCTCGCTCGGGCGCCGGTAGGTCGTTCCGGGATGCTCGTTCAACGGGATCAGGTTGACCTTGGCATGGACCTTCCTGGCCAGCGCCGCCAGCGCGTGCGCGTCGCTGGCTGAGTCGTTCACGCCCGCGATCAGCGTGTACTCGAACGACAGGCGCTCGCGTCTGGGCGTCGGGAACTTCGCGCAGGCCGCGAGCAGCTCGGCGATCGGAAAGCGCCGGTTCAGCGGCACCAGCACGTCGCGCAGCTCGTCGCGCGCAGCGTGGAGCGAGATCGCAAGCCGCACCGGCACGGCCTCGCCCAGCTCGGCGATCTTGGGCGCGACGCCCGCGGTCGAGACGGTGATGCGGCGCGGCGCCAGGCCGAAGGCGTCGGGGTCGGTCAGCACGCGGATCGCCTGCAGCACGTGCTTCAGGTTGAGCAACGGCTCGCCCATGCCCATGAACACCACGTGAGTCAGTGCGCGGCCGTCTGCGTCGAGCAGCTCGGCCGCGTGCAGCGCCTGGTCGACGATCTCGTCGGCGCGCAGGTTGCGGCCCAGGCCCATGCGGCCCGTGGCGCAGAAGGCGCAGTCCAGGCTGCAGCCGACCTGCGACGAGACACACAGCGTCTGGCGGCGCGCTTCGGGAATCAGCACGGCCTCGATGCGCGCGCCGTCGGCGGTGGCGAGCACGAGCTTGCGCGTGCCATCGGCCGCGCCGTGGACGGACTCGAGCGCGAGCGCGCGCGTGCGCCAGCTCTTGCCCAGCTCGGCGCGCAGCGCGGCCGGCAGGTTGCCCATGGCCGCGAAGTCGCGCACGCGCCGGCCGTAGACCCACTGCGCGACCTGCGCGGCGCGGAAGCCGGGCGTGCCCGCCTCCGCGAACGCGGCGCGCAGCTCGGCGGGCGTATGGGCCAGGAGGGAGTTCAAGGCGCCCTACGATAGTCGAAGTACGAAAGCGTGCGACCTTCCGCGCGCCATTCCGCCTCGTAGGCCGTCTCGCGGCGCGCGGGGCGTGACTCGGACCAGGGCGCGGCGTGGAGACTCACGAAGGCGCTCTGTCCCGCCATGACGTCGGCGATCCAGTCGCGGTAGCCCACGTGGTCGGTCGCGATGTGCAGGAGCGCGCCCGGCGCGAGCGCCGCCGCCAGCCGCTCGAGCAAGAGCGGCTGGATCAGGCGCCGGCGCCAATGCCGCTTCTTGGGCCACGGGTCGGGGCAGTTGATCCAGCACTCCTCCACGCAGCCCGGGGGCAGCACGCGCTCGAGCGCGTACTCGGCCGGCGCGTGCAGAAGCCAGACGTTCGCGAGCCCCCGCTTTTCGGCGCGCTTGGCGACCTTCTCGACCCGCTTGCGCGAGATCTCGACGCCCACGAACGCGCGGGCAGGCTCTGCCTCGGCCAGGTCGAGCAAGAGCTCGCCGCGGCCGAAGCCGAGCTCCAGCACCACGCGCGCCGCGAGACAGCGCTCCCTGAGCTCCTCACTCGAGACGATCAACGAATCTTGCGCCGCTTCCGCGAGAGGTAGTCGACCATGATGTACTCGCCGATCTGCCCGGGCGTGGTGTAGAAGGCGCGGCCCTTGTTGATGCGCGTCATGCCTTCCACGAAGCGCATCAGCTCGGGTGAGTCGTCGAGCATGAAGGTGTTGATCGTGATGCCCTTGCGAGTCACGCGACTCACCTCACCCAGCGTCTCCTTGTTGGCGCGCGGGCTGGTGCCGCCCACGCCGCTGGGCCACTCGACGCGCAGCTCGTCGCCCACGAAGTAGGCGGTCGGCTGGCCGTCGGTGATCACGATGATCTGTTTGTTGGCCGACGGATTGCGGTCGATCAGCCGCTGCGCGACGCGCAGGCCGTCCTGCAGGTTGGTGAACGGGTCTTCCATGTTCCACACGAGCTCAGGCAGCTCGGGGATCTTCAGCTCGCGCGCGCGCGTGTAGAAGCCGACGATGAAGAAGCGGTCGCGCGGGTATCTCGTGCGGATCAGCTGGTCCATCGCGATCGCCACGCGCTTGGCGGCCGGCCAGCGCCCGGACCACGACATGGACCAGCTCATGTCGAGCAGGAGCACCGTGGTGGTGTCGGTCTGCTGGTCCGTGTCGAAGACCTGCAGGTCGCCGGGCTCGAGCCGCAGCGGCACGCGCGCGCGGCTGGGATCGCGCAACAGCGCGTTGCGCACGCTGGCCACGGCGTCGAGGTGCGCGGGCTCGCCGAACACGTAGGGCTTGGAGCGTTCGATCGTGACCAGGCCGCCGCCGCGGTGGGTCGTGGCGTGCGCGCCCGGCGTGCCGCGCTTGAGTGACCCGTAGATGTCCTCGAGCGCCAGCTCGCCGATGCGCCGGATCGCGCGCGGAGTCAGCTCGAGGCCGTTCTCGCCCGGCCGCACCAGCCCGCCCTCCTCCAGGTTGCGGCGCATGTCGCGCAGGATCAGGATCGACTCCACGCCCTCGTCGCCGGCGATCTCGCGCAGCTCGTCGAGCGAGATCTCGTCGAAGCGGCCTTCGAGCAGGTTGCGCGCGAGCTGTCCGAGCCTCTCGATCTCGTGCATCAGGTCCATCGCCTCGTCGAACGAGAGCGAGTGACCCCCGCGCAGCATCTGGCGGTTGCGCGCGTGGAACTCCTCGAGCGCGCGCAGGTCGCCGAGCTCGGCCTCGAGCTCGCGGAACTCCGCCTCGGCCTCGGAGTCCGCCCACTCGTGGTCGGAGAAGCGCCGCACGGCGTCGGACAGGCGGCGCGGGAGTGAGTCCTTGCGCGCCTTGAACTCGCTCCAGCGCTTGGACTCGACGCCGTTGCGACCGGCCTGCGCCTGCTCCTCGCGCTCCAACAGGTCGCGCAGCTTCTGCCAGCGCTCGTCGAAGGTCCGCTCCATGTTGTGACCGGCCATGCGCTCGCGCGCCTGCTGGCGGAGCTTCTGCAAGAGCTCCTCCACGCCCATCACGCGGAAGTCCATGCCGGCCAGCTCGAAGCCCTGGTAGCGCATCCAGGACAGCGCCTCTTCGACGCCCATGCCCTCCATCAGATGGCGGGCCAGCTCGTCGAGCGCCTGCTCGGCGGCGAGCGAGAACGCGCGCTGCGTGCCGTCCCACCGGCTGTAGCGCACGCGCGGCATGTCAGCCGTACGTCAGTCTGCGGCCCGTGACTTCGCGGTTCAGCCTGTTCGAGAGGTGCAGCCCCTCGAGCACCAGCTCGACCGCTGCCGCGATGCGCGCCGGGCTCGCGCCGCAGCCGAGTGACTCGACCGCTTTGCGCAGGCCCGCGATGTTGTCGACCCCGTCGGCGTACTCCTTCGACGGCAGCTCGTCGCCGACCTCGACCTTCCAGCCGTCGTCGAAGGCGCGCACGATCGCGTCGAGGTCCGACTCGCCGCACAGCTCGCCGAACACGCCCAGCACGGCGCGCTTGCAGAACGAGTCGAGGATCTCGGCCTCGCTCTTCTCGGCGCCGGCGTACTCGAGCTCGACCTTGCCGCCCATCGAGGCGCGCAGCGCCGGCAGGTCGCTGAGCCGCGGCACGGCCTCTTTCTCGCCCAGCACCAGCGCGCGCCGCTCCGCGCAGGCGATCAGCGTCTCGTAGTTCGCGATCGACGCGCGCACCGAGACACCCGAGACCTGTGACACGTCGGGGCTCTTGCGCGCCTGGATCGTGAGCTCGGCGATGATCTGTTCCAGGAAGTGCGGCACCCACAGCTCGACCGAGCTCTCGCGCGGCCGGCGCCGCTCCTGCTTCATGACCGCGATCTCGAGCTCGCGCGTGGGCGGATAGTGCGTGCGGATCTGCGCCTGGTAGCGGTCCTTGAGCGGGGTGATGATGCGCCCGCGCCGCGTGTAGTCCTCGGGATTGGCGCTGGCCACGACCAGCACGTCGAGCGGCAGGCGCACCTTGAAGCCCTTCACCTGGAAGTCGCGCTCCTCCATCACGTTGAACAGGCCGACCTGGACCTTCTCCGCCAGGTCGGGCAGCTCGTTGATGCAGAAGATGCCGCGGTTGGTGCGCGGGATCAGCCCGAAGTGAATCGTCGACTCGTCGGCGAGATACCGGCCTTCGGCGACGCGGATCGGGTCGATCTCGCCGATCAGGTCGGCGATCGAGGTGTCGGGCGTGGCGAGTTTCTCGCCGTAGCGCTGCTCGCGCCCGATCCAGGCGATCGGCGTGCGGTCGCCGAGCTCTTCGATGCGCCCTCGTCCGTAGCTCGAGATCGGCGCCAGCGGATCGTCGTTCACCTCGCTGCCGGCGATGATCGGCACGGCCTCGTCGAGCAGCTCGACGAGCTTGCGGATCATCTTCGACTTTCCCTGGCCGCGCTCGCCCAGGAAGATCATGTCGTGCCCCGCGAGCAGCGCGTGCTCGAGCGCGGGCACCACG
The DNA here is from genome assembly GCA_035498015.1 of Myxococcota bacterium. NCBI lineage: Bacteria > Pseudomonadati > Myxococcota > Myxococcota bacterium. Next base: position 300 of record DATKAO010000008.1, on the reverse strand, counting down.
GTCTCTCCGTAGCCGATCATCTCGGGCAGGAACGGCTGGTGCGCGCGCAGGCGCGCCGCGAGATTCGCGCGCACTTCCTCGCGCACGGTGCGCGGCCGGTAGCCCGAAGCGACGAGCTCACCGAGCGTGGCGGGTCGAATCACTTTCCCCTCCGCCCGCTCACCTGGGCGGGCGGCGCATTGTACGCCGAACTAGTCGCTGTCGTCCGATCGATCGTGGTCCTCGCTGCCGTCGCTCTTGTCTTCCTTCTCGCGATCGGTGCCGAGGATCAGCTTGAGTCTCTCCTGGATGATCGGGAGC
>DATKAO010000007.1 GCA_035498015.1 Myxococcota bacterium | reverse complement strand
CGCGACAAGCGCGACGTGTGGGAGGACGCCGTGAAGGCCGTGCTGCCCATGTTCACGCACGAGGGCTGGGAGTATCACGGCAAGTATTTCGACTTCCCGCTGCGCAACGTGGTGCCCAAGCCGCTGCAGAAGCCACACCCGCCGCTGTGGGTCGCGTGCTCGCAGCTCGACACGATCGAGATGGCCGGCCGCCGCGGCATGGGAGCGCTGGGCTTCCAGTTCGTCTCGGCCGAGGCGGCGCACGCCTGGGTCCACGCCTACTACAACGCGTTCGTGAAGCGGCGCGAGCTGTTGTGCGACTACCAGACCAACCCCCAGATCGCGATCGTGTGCGGCTTCATGTGTGCGCCCAGCGACGAAGAGGCGATCGAGAAGGCCGAGGGCTGGACGTTCTTCCAGTTCGCGCTCGGCTTCTACAACTCGCACGGTCCGGTGGTGCCCAACAGCGTGAATCTCTGGCAAGAGTATCTGAAGTGGCGCGAGACTCCGGCGGGCCAGAAGGCGCAGCGCGGCGGCGGCCTGATCGGCTCGCCCGCGACGCTGCGCGAGCGGCTGCGCAAGTTCAAGGAGTCGAACGTCGACCAGGTGATCCTGCTGAACCAGGCCGGCAAGAACACGCACGAGGACATCTGCCAGTCACTCGAGCTGTTCGCGCGCGAGGTCATGCCCGAATTCCAGGCGGACGAGCCGGCTCACCAGGAGTGGAAGCGCAAGGTGCTCGACGGGGCGATCGACCTCGCGGAGATCGACACGAACCCGTACAACATGCGCTCGAACCAGACGCCCACGAAGAAGCCGTCCGCCGCCGCGAACTGAGGTTTCATGCGCCTGCGTGACGGGACCGGCCGGCAGAAGCTCATCTACGCTGCGCTCGTCTCGCTGTACGTGATCGGTCTCTTGCTGGCTTGCGCCGACAAGCTGCAGCGCGTGGGCCGGCCCGACGTGGGCTTCGTCATGGACGGGCTCGAGATCTCGCCCTCGCGGCGTGACTCGGCCGACCTGGGGCTGCGCGGCGGCGCGCGTCTGCTCGAGCTGAACGGTGAGTCGATCGCGGGCAAGCCGGTGCGCAGCGAGGTCTGGGGCCGGCTCAACTTGACCGAGGGCTCGACCAACGAGCTGGTCGTGCAGCGGCCCGTGGAGCAGCTGGCGCACATCTCGATCCCCGTGCGCGAGCTGCGCCTGGCCGACGTGGTGTACGCCGAGGGCGGGGTGCTCGCGCTCGGCGTGCTGTTCTTCGTGGTCGGCGCGATCACCTTCCAGCTGCGGCCGTTCGCGCCCGAGAGCTGGGCGCTGCTCGCGCTGTGCAGTGTCTCGGGCGGCTTCCTGTCGATGATCCTGTCCGGTGTCGGCCCCGCGCAGGCGCCGTACGCGCTGTACTACCGCTCCATGCTCGGCCTCCTGGCCGCGGTGCCGATTCACGCCGGCCTGGCCTTTCCGATCGTGCACCGCGCGCTGCTGCGCCGGCCGCCCCGGGTGTTGTACTGGATCTACGGGCTGGGGCTCGTGCACGCGGCCGTGCAGATCACCGCCTGGGCCACCGACTACGCGGGGCCGACGCGCTATCTCGGCATCTTCGACACGAGTCTCCTGCTCGTGGTGACCCTCTACTTCGTCGGCCGCTGCGGCGCGCTCGCCATGCACACCGAGGACCCGCTGGTCGCGCAGCGCGCGCGCATCCTCTTGGCCGGCGTGCTGCTCGGCGGGTCACTGCCCGCGACCGTGCGCTTCGTGCAGGCCACGACCGGCGTGCACGTGCTCGACATCCGGGTCGCGTACTGGTCGCTCTCGATCCTGTTGCTCGCGCTGGCGCGCACGGCGCTGCGCAGCGAGCTGTTGAACGCGCGGGTCGCAGCGCGGCGCGCGGTGGTGTACGGGGCCGCGGTCAGCGCGCTCACGGTGCTCGCGGTCGCGCTGGTGTCGGTGTCGCCATATCTCGTGGCGGGGCTGCTGCTGCCGCTGCTCTACGTGTGGCCGAAGTTCGAGGCGCTGCTCAACGCCTGGCTCTACCCGCAGCGCCTGCGCCTGCCCGAGACCGTGCGGCGCATCGGCGAGGACCTGGCCGCCGCGACCGACCCCGAGGGCGTGCTCGACGCGCTGACCGAGGCGCCCGCGCGCCTGTCCGACGTGCGGCCCGGATCGGCGTTCCTGTTCGCGGGCGTGGCGGGACCGGCGGAGATCCTGCGCGGCGTGGGCCGCGCGCGCGCCGAGCAGTCACTCGACATGACGCCGCTGGCCTCCGAGCCGCTGGTGCAGCTCATGGTCACCTTGCGCAAGGAGATCTTCCGCGAGCAGATCTCGGTGGAGCCGCAGTTCGTGAACATCCAGCGCGAGTGCTATGCGGCCTTCCAGCGGCTGGGCGCGGAGGCGCTGCTGCCGATCATGCGTGACTCGCGCGTGATCGGCGGGCTCGCGATCGGCGCGCGCGAGCGCGGCGACGCCTGGGAGCGGCTCGAGCTCGAGGTGCTGCAGACGGTGGCGCAGCAGGGCGTGCAGGCGCTGATCCGCATCGAGGCGACCGAGAAGCTGCGCGCGCGCGAGCTCGAGTTCGCGGAGCTGGGCCGCTTCTTCCCGCCGCAGATCATCGAGCAGGTCATGGCGCGCGGCGGCGCCGCCGAGCTGCGCTCGCAGCGCAAGCTCGTGACCGTGTTCTTCGCCGACCTGCGCGGCTTCACGTCGTTCTCCGAGAGCGTCGAGCCGGAAGAGGTCATGGCGACGCTGGCCGAGTACCATTCGGCCATGGGCCGGCGAGTCAGTGAGTTCGCCGGCACGCTCGAGCGCTTCGCGGGCGACGGCTTCATGGTGTTCTTCAACGACCCCGTCGACCAGGAGGACCACGTGGAGCGTGCCGCTTCGATGGCGCTCGCCATGCATGGCGACCTGGCGCGCCTGCGCACGGGCTGGGCGCGCAGGCGCTACCGCATCGACGCGGGCATGGGCATCCACACCGGCTACGCCACCTGCGGCTTCATCGGCTACGAGGGCCGGCGCGACTACGGCGTGATCGGCAACGTGACCAACCTGGCGGCGCGGCTCTCCGACGCGGCGAAGGGCGGCGAGATCCTCGTGAGTGCCGCGGTGCGCGGCCAGCTGCCGACACATACCCTCCTCGAAGCGGTGGGCGAGCTCGAGCTTCCGGGCTTCCACGCGCCGCAGCCGGCCTTTCGGCTGCTCCCGCCGGAATGAGCCGGCGCACGCCCGAAGAGGTGGTCGCCGCGCGGCTGCGCCTGCGAGAGCGTTTCCTGGCGAAGATGCGCGAGACACCCGCGATGTCCGACGCGAGGCCGCTCGGCAGCGGCCCGAAGAACCGGCACGGCATGCCGCGGGTGCCGGTCGACCAGACGCCGACCGCTCCGGGCAAGTGGCCCGTGCTCGACCTGGGCGTGCAGCCCAACGTGACTCGCGAGAGCTTCCGGCTGGCGGTCGACGGCGCATGCAAGCGGCCCTACGTGCTCGATTGGGCGGGTCTGCAGGAGCTCGAGCAGGTCGACGACGTGTCCGACTTCCACTGCGTCACCGGCTGGTCGCGGCTGGACATCCCGTGGCGCGGCGTGCGCCTTCAGACCGCGCTCGCGCTGGCGGAGCCGCTCGAGGGCGCAACTCACCTCATGTGTCACGGCTCGGACGGCTACGAGACGAACATTCCGCTGGTCGAAGCGCTGAAGGACGACGTGCTCCTGGCGTTCGGCGTCGACGGCGGCGCGCTGCCCGCCAACCACGGCGGTCCGGTGCGGGTGATCACGCCGCAGCTCTACGCCTGGAAGGGCGCGAAGTGGGTCTCGCGGCTCGAGCTGCTCGCGGGCGACCGCAAGGGCTTCTGGGAGCTGCGCGGCTATTCGAACAGCGCGCACCCGTGGCGCAACGATCGGTATAGTTGAGCCATGGAAATCGCCGGGGGCCGAAAGTCGTGATCGAGACACTCTGCTTCGGCTACGGACTGATCGAAGGACCGCGCGTGGACGGCGCGGGCAACCTGTACTTCAGCGACGTGACGAACGGCGGCGTGTTCCGGCGCAGGCCCGACGGCTCGATCGAGACCGTGGTGCCCAAGCGGCGCGGCGTGGGCGGGATCGCGCTCCACGCCGACGGCGGCATCGTGATCTCGGGCAAGAACATCTGTCACGTGCGCGACGGGCAGACCCGCATCGTGTTCGCGAAGGACGGCGTGCCGGGCTTCAACGACCTGTTCACCGACGCCCAGGGCCGCGTGTACACCGGCTCGATGCGCTCGAACCCGTTCAGCGAAGACACCGAGCGCACGCCCGGCGAGTGCTACCGGATCGAAGGCGAGAGCCGCGCGACCGAGCTCTACGGCGGCGTGTCGCTCTCGAACGGCATCGGCTTCTCGCCCGACGGCCGGACGATCTACCACAGCGACACGGTCCCGGGCCGGATCCACGTGCACCGCCTCGACGCCGCGGGCCGCGCCACGCCCGCGACACCGATCCGTGTCGAGGGCGGGCCGGACGGTCTGGCGGTCGACGCCCAGGGCGGCATCTGGGTCGCCCTGTACCAGGCGGGCTGCGTGCAGCGCTATCTGCCCGACGGCACGCCCGACGTGCGCATCGCGGTGCCAGCGCGCGCGGTCACGAGTCTCTGCTTCGGCGGCCCCGAGCTGCGCGACCTGTACGTGGTGACCGCCGACAACACCGAGGACCGCGCGCGCGGCGGGACCGTGTTCCGCATGCGCAGCCCGTTCGCGGGCCTGCCGGCGCCGTTCGCGCGGGTCTGAGCATGGGCATCCTCGACGGCATCCGCGTGCTCGACTTCGGACGCTACGTGGCGGGTCCGTGGTGCGCCGCGCTGCTCGGCGACCTGGGCGCGGAGGTGATCCGCATCGAGAAGTGCGCGGGCAGCGAGGACCGCTTCGTCGGTCCGGTCACCGACGGCGGCGAGGGCGCGCTCTTCCTGCAGACCAACCGCAACAAGAAGGGCATGACGCTCGACCCGGCCAAGCCGGCCGGGCGCGAGGTGGTGCGGCGCCTGCTCGCCACCGCCGACGTGCTGGTCGCGAACCTGCCGCCGCAGACACTGCGCGCGCTCGGGCTCGACTGGCAGACGGTGTCGCGCCTGCGCCCCTCGCTCGTGCTGACCACCGTGTCTGCGTTCGGCTCGGGCGGTCCCTACGAGGAGAGACTCGGCTTCGACGGCATCGGCCAGGCCATGTCGGGCGCGATGTATCTCTCGGGTCAGCCGGGTCAGCCGATGAAGAGCTACGTGCCCTGGGTCGACTTCGGCACGGCGGGACTCGCGGCTTTCGCGACCGTGGCCGCTCTCTACGAGCGCCAGAAGACCGGCCTGGGCCAGCACGTCGAGGCGTCGCTCCTGCAGACGGCGCTGAGTGTCTCGAACGCGCCGCTGATCGAGCAGCGCGTGCGCCGGCTCGACCGCGTCGCGACCGGCAACCGCAGTCAGATCGCCGGCCCGAGCGACGCCTTCCGCACGCGCGACGGCTGGGTGCTGGCGCAGGTGATCGGCCAGCCGCTGTTCGCGCGCTTCGCGGCGCTGGTCGGCGACCCCGGGCTGCTGCAGGACCCGCGCTTCCACGACGACCCGGCGCGCGGCGAGAACGGCGCGGAGCTGTCCAAGCGCATGGGGGAGTGGTGCGCGCAGCGCACCACGGCCGAGGTGCTGGCCGAGCTCGAGCGCGCGCAGATTCCCGCGGGTCCCGTGTACTCGCCCGAAGAGACGCTCGCCGATCCGCACGTGCGGGCGGCGCGGCTGTTGCGCGACGTCGCTGCGCCGGGTCTGCCGACGCCGGCGCCGATCAGCGAGACGCCCGTGCGCTTCTCGCGCACCCCGTCGGCCTCGCCGGGGCGCGCGCCGCGGCTGGGCGAGCACACCGACGAGTTACTGCGCGAGCTGGGCTACGGCGCCGAGGAGATCGAGGGCCTGCGCAAGGCGGGGGTCGTCTGAGGCGCTGGCCCCGGCCGTTCGGCGCCAACTGGCGCCTTGCCCCAGGCTGCCCCGGGCCGTAGAAAGGACGCCATGAGCGACGCCGCGAAGTACACCGAGCTCCTGTCCGCCTTCTTCCCCGGCACGCTGGGCATGAAGTTCCTCGAGGTGACTCCCGAGCGCGTGCGCGCGAGCCTGCTCGTGGAGGACCGGCTGTGCACGGTGCCGGGCGTGCTGCACGGCGGGGCGATCATGGCGTTCGCCGACACGCTGGGCGCGGTCGCGACCGCGCAGAACCTGGAGCGTGGCGACGGCACCACCACGATCGAGTCGAAGACCAACTTCCTCGCGGCGGGCCGCGCCGGCACCACGATCGAAGGCGAGTGCACGCCGCTCCACCGCGGCCGGCGCACCATGGTCTGGCAGACGCGCGTGACCGGTCCCGACGGCAAGCTGCTGGCGCTGGTGACTCAGACCCAGGCGGTGCTGGAGCGCACGCGCGAGCCGGCCGAGCTGCTGTCGGGTCTGTTCGCCGGCAAGCCGGTCGCCGACCAGCAGCGCCTGCTCGCCACGCTCGAGCGCGCGGGCGGGGCGATGTACCGCGCCTGGGCCGAGAAAGCGGCGGACGCCAAGACCCAGGACTCGCTCCTCGAAGCCGCCGAGCGCGAAGACGAGAACGCCGTCGCGCTCGAGCGACTCACGAAGGCCTGAGCGCACTCACAGGTCGAGCCAGACCGACTTCGGCCCGCGCAGGATCATGTTGGTGCGCCACGGCACCTCCTGCGGCAGCAGCTTGAAGCTCGGGAAGCGCTCGATCAGCCCCTGCAGCGCAAGCCCCGCCTCGAGCCGCGCGAGCTGCGCGCCCAGGCAGAAGTGCACGCCGTGACTGAAGGCGAGGTGGCGCACGTCGCTGCGAGTCACATCGAGCCGGTCCGCATTCTGGAACACGTCCGGGTCGCGATTCGCCGAGCCGAGCAACAGGATGATCTGGTCGCCGCGCCGCACGCGCTTGCCGTGCAGCTCGCGGTCTTCGAGCGCCACGCGCGACGTCATCTGCACCGGGCTGTCGTATCTCAAGAGCTCGTCGATCGCGCCCGGCACCTTCTCCGGCTCGCGCCGCAGGATCTCGAGCTGCTCGGGGTTGCGCAAGAGCGCCAGCGTCGCGTTCGCGATCAGGTTGGTCGTGGTCTCGTTGCCTGCGATCAGGAGCAGCGTCAGCGTGGAGAGCATCTCCCCGCGCTTCAGCCGGTCGCCGGCGTCCTCGGCCGCGACCAGCGCGCTGATCAGGTCGTCCTTCGGCGCCTGGCGGCGCGCGTCGATGATGGCTTCGAAGTAGCGGTCGAGCTGGCGGTTCGCGCGCGCGGCCGCCTGGTGGTCCTCGATCGTGTCGCCGCCGAGCGAGCGCACGGCCTCGTTGGACCAGTCACGGAAGCGCGCGTGGTCCTCCGGCGGCACGCCGATCATCTCGGCGATCACGCGCACGGGCAGCGGCGACGCGAGCTCGGTCACGAGCTCCATCGGCCCCTTGGCGGGACGTGACTCGAGCAGCTCCTTCAGGATCGCCTCGATGCGCGGCCGCATGCGCTCGACCGCGCGCGGGGTGAAGGCCTTGGCAACCAGGCCCCGCAGACGCGTGTGGTCCGGCGGGTCCAGCCGGAGCATCGAGCCGCGGTCGTCGGCGTAGGGCTCCGGCAGCCCCGCGCGCTCGAGCCGCTTGACGATGTGGCCGAAGCGGCGGTGGTTGCGCTCGTCGGCGGAGAAGGCCGAGTCACGCAGCACCTCGAGCACGTCGGCGTAGCGCGACAGCACCCAGCCGTCGGCGTTGCGGCAGCGGTGGAAGGGGTCGGCCTGGCGCAGCCGCGTGTAGAAGGGATAGGGATCGGAACGCAGCGTCGCGTCCATCGGGTTGTAGACGATGCCCGTCTCGACCTTCTCCACGGCCATCAAGCTGAGGCCGCGGGCCGCGGCGACGAGGTTATCCCACTGGGTGAGCAGGCTCATGGGTGTCTCCTTGGAGTGAGTCGTGTTCCGGCGAGATTTCTTCCAGGCTGCGGCCGGCGGTCTCGGGGAAGGCGACGGCGATGATGAACGGCGAGACCAGCCCGAACGCGAGCAGGATCGAGACCGCGCGCCAGTGCGAGCCGGTGGCGGAGTACAGCACCGATTCGAGCGCGAGCCCGAGCACGCCCGAGAGCGTGCCGATGATCAGGCGCGCGCCCGCGGCGGTGGAGCGGTGCGAGGTGGGGAAGAGCTCGGCGCCGTAGGTCGACAGCACGCCTTCGTGACCCACGACGAAGAAGATCGCGATCGTCCACAGCGGCACGAGCCACCAGCCGCTCGCGTTGTAGAAGGCGAGCGAGCCCACGATCATGAGCAGGGCCGAGCCGATTGCCACCGGCCGGCGGCCGAAGCGGTCGCCGAGCACGCCGAGTAGCGG
>DATKAO010000006.1 GCA_035498015.1 Myxococcota bacterium | reverse complement strand
GAGAAGATCCTCGCGGCGCGGCGCGCGGGGGTGACGCACGTGCTGATCCCCGCGGCCAACGAGAAGGACCTGGTCGAGATTCCGGCCGACCGAATCTCGAACCTGAAGATCGAGCCGGTAGAGAGGATCGAGCAAGTGGCGCGGATCGCGTTCGGAAAAGACGTCCTGGCTTGAGCCCCGGCGCGAATGCCCGGCTGGCTCTGGCCTGCGCGGCGCTGTGCGCCGCAGGTTGCAGGACGCCCGGCGCGTGGCAGGCCGAGGTCGCGCGCCAGCGCGCGCTGTCGTTCGACCTGCTCGCCTGCAAGCGCGGCATGCTCGACGCGAGCAAGGGCCGCGAGAAGCTCCTGATGGAGAAGAACGCGGTCGACGCCGAGCGCGGCGAGCTCGTGAAGCAGATCGAGTCCGAGCGCGCGGGAGTCACCGTGCTGCGCGACGCGCTGGAGAAGGAGCGCGTCGCGCGCATGCTCAAGGACGAGGAGATCGACCGGCTCACCTCGGCCTACCAGGCGCTGAGCGAGGCGCTGTCGGCCGAGCAGAAGAGCGGTCAGGTCGAGATCGAGCGGCTGCGCAGCCGCGTGGCGGTGCGGGCGTTCGAGAAGACCCTGTTCAACCCCGGCTCGACCGAGCTCAAGGCCGACGGGAAGAAGGTGCTGGCCAAGGTGGCGGCCGGGCTCAAGGGAGTCAGCGACGGCCAGATCCAGGTCGAGGGCCACACCGACAACGTGCCGATCAAGAGCTCGCGCTTCGCGACCAACCTCGACCTGTCGGCGGCGCGCGCGGTCGCGGTGGCGAAGTATCTCGCGGCGAACGGCGCGCCCGAGAAGCTGCTCGCCGCGGCGGGCTACGGCGATCACGAGCCGATCGCGAGCAACGCCGACGCCCAGGGCCGGCAGCGCAACCGGCGGATCGAGATCAGCCTCGAGCCGCCGCGGGCGGATTGAGCGCGCGCGACGCGCTCCGAGACTTCCACCGCGCGGCGCTCGACGCCGTGCACGCCGGCCGGGCGCTCGAGCGCGCGCTGGCCGCACGAGACCCGGGCCCCGGTCCGTTCGTGCTGCTCGCCGCGGGCAAGGCGGCGTGCGCCATGGCCGAGGCCGCGCTGCGCCGGCTCGGCCCGCGCATCGCGCGCGGCAGGGTGACCACCAAGGACGGCCACGCGCGGGCGCTCTCGGGTCTGGTCGTGCGCGAAGCGGCGCATCCGCTGCCCGACGCGCGCAGTGAGTCCGCCGGGCGCGAGGCGCTGGCGCTGGCCGGGTCACTCGCGGGCGCGGAGGAGCTGCTCGTGCTGATCTCGGGCGGGGCGTCGGCCTTGTGGTGCGTGCCGGCCGAAGGTCTCTCGCTCGCCGACAAACGCGCGGCGAGCGAGGCGCTGCTGCGCAGCCCGGCCGACATCCACGAGCTCAACACCGTGCGGCGCCACCTGTCGGCGCTGAAGGGCGGCGGTCTCGCGCGCGCTGCGCACGGGCGCCGGATCCACGCGTACGCGGTGTCCGACGTGCGCGGCGACGCCCCGCACGAAATCGGCTCGGGGCCGGTGAGTGCCGACCCGAGCAGCGCACGCCAGGCGCTCGCCGTGCTCGACCGTCACTCCGTGCGCGTGCCGGACGCGGTGCGCAGACGGCTCCTCACGCAAGGCGGGCCTGCCGGCGGCGCAGAGCTCTCGTCCGTCTCCTTCGAGGTCGTGGCCTCGCTCGACGCCGCGCTCGAGGCTGCGCGGCGCGCGGCCGAGGCTCACGGACTGCGCGTGTGCGTGCTGCGGGAGGGGCTCTACGGCGAGGTCGAGGCGGTGGCGCGCGGGCTCGCGGCCCAGGCGCGCGCGCACGCGGGTGCGCTCGTGATCGCCGGCGGCGAGCCCACGGTGCGCGTGCGCGGCGCGGGACAGGGCGGCCGCGCACAGGAGCTCGCGCTGCGGCTCGCGCTCGAGCTCACCGGCAGCGAGTTCGTGGCGCTGTGCGCCGGCAGCGACGGCAGCGACGGCGCGACGCCCGCCGCGGGCGGCTTCAGTGACTCGAGCACGCTGCGCCGGGCCGCGGCGCTCGGCCGGCCGGTCGCGGCCGCGCTCGCGCAGAGTGACTCGCACGGCCTGCTGAAGGCGCTGGGCGACCTGTGCGTCACCGGACCCACCGACACCAACGTGACCGACCTCGCCTTCGTGCAGGTGACGGCTTGATGCGGCGCCGGCTCCTGCTCGGCCTGGTGCTCGCGGCGCTCGTGGGCGCGCCGGGCGGCTGGCTGCTCACCGACTTCCTCGAGTCACACAACGCCTTCTGCACCTCGTGCCACCTGGGCCAGGCGCCGCTCCACGACGCGAAGCGCCGCGAGTTCGAGACCGCGCCGGCGGTCAACCTGGCGTCGGCGCACTTCGCGCACGATCGCGAGTTCCGCTGCATCTCGTGTCACCGCGGCGCGAGCTTTGCGAACCGCGTGCGCGTGAAGCTGCTGGCCGCGCGCGATGCGCTGGTCTACTTGACCGGACGCTTCGACGAGCCCACGGTCATGGCGCACCCTCTGTGGCGCGAGGACTGCGTGCAGTGTCACGAGACCTACGAGCCGAAACGCGGCGACGCGTTCCACGCGATCGAGGTCCACAACCTGCCCAAGTTCGCGCTGAACTGTGTACAGTGCCACGAGGCTCACCCGACCGGCCGCGCCGCCGAGCAGGTGTTCCTGGCGCGCGAGCCGCTCGTCGCGTCGTGCCGCAACTGCCATGAGGAGTTCTGAGATGAAGAGACTCGCGCTGCCCGTCGCGTTCGCGCTCGCCGCCGCCGCGGCGACCGCGTCGGCCTATCCGGGCGGGACGCCCTCGTACGTGACCGACGTCGCGCCCTACTGCGCGGGCTGTCACTCGTCGGTCTCCGACAACCAGTTCGAGGGAGTGCCGCCCACGCGGGCGTCGGCGGAGCTCGCCGCCAACAAGCACCTGGCCAAGATCCAGTCGCCGGGCAAGGACTCACCCTACGCCAAGCTGTCCGACGCCGAGCGCAAGGAGCTCGTGGCCAGCATCCAGAAGATCGACGCCTCCACCAGCGTGAAGCTGAGCGCGCCCGCGACGGTGAAGGCCGGACAGGAGCTCGAGGTCACGGTCGAGACGCAGGGCGGCTCGGCACCGGTGCTGGGCGTCGCGCTGGTCGACTCGAACCAGCGCTGGCAGGCGGCTCCGGCCACCGCGCGCGGCTGGCTCGTGCTCGACAAACCCAAGGTGATCGGGCCCGACGGTCAGGCGCAGACCAAGTTCACCGACGGCCGCAACCCGGCGCTGCCGCCCGGCATCACCTACGTGAACGTGTACGGAGTCACTGCGGATCCCGGTGCGGGCAAGTTCTCCAGCAGCAAGGTGACCTGGAAGCTGCGCGCGCCGGCCCAGGCCGGCTCGGTCCCGCTCGCGGCGGTCATGTTCTACGGCACCGAGGTCTCGGCCGCCCACGGCGCAGTCGACACGCCCTACGGCAAGAGCCCGCTCGGCGAGTTCACGGGCAGCTCGGGCCGCATCAAGTTCAGCGACGTGCTGAAGATCTCGGTGCAGTGAGCCGGCCGTGCCCGTAGACCGAGACACCTTCAAGCGCTCGCTGGGCAGCTGGGCGAGCGGAGTCACGATCGTGACCGCGCAGCACGGCGGGGCGCGCCTGGGCATGACCGTGTCTGCCTTCTCCTCGGTCAGCCTCGACCCTCCGCTGGTGCTGGTGTGCGCCGACAAGGCGTCGAACACCAACGTGCTGATCCAGAAGTCGCAGGCCTTCACGGTGAACGTGCTGGGGCGCGCGCACAGTGCGCTCTCCAACCTGTTCGCGGACAAGAAGCGCGAATCCGTGCGCTTCGACGGGCTCGACTGCAAGACCGGCGCGACCGGGGCGCCGCGCCTGCCCGGCGTGCTCGCCTGCATCGACTGCAGCGTGCGCGAGGAGATCGACGCCGGCGACCACATCGTGTACGTCGGCTCGGTCGAGGCCTCGACCATCGACGCGGAGCAGGAGCCGCTGGTCTACTGGCGCGGCGTGTACCAGAAGCTCACGCCGCTGTGAACAGGCGCCACTCACCGGGCACGCCGCGCAGCGCGCGGCTGCCGCGGTCGGTGAAGCACAGGCCCGAGCCCGCGACCAGGTCGCGCACGGTGCCCGACACGACCACTTCGCCCGGCGCGGCCAGCTCGGCCAGCCGGGCGCCGACGTGCACCGCGATTCCGACCAGCTTGCCGCCGAGCCGCTCGCACTCACCGGTGTGCACGCTGGCCCGCAGCTCGAGCTCGAGCTCGCGCGCGCGGTCGCGCACGCGCTCCGCGAAGCGCACGGCGCGCGCGGGCCCGTCGAAGGCGGCGAGCAGACCGTCGCCCGCCTCGTCGAGCTCGGCGCCGCGGAACTCCACGAGCTCGTGCCGCAGGAGCGCGTGGTAGCGCGACAGGAGCTCCGCCCAGCGCGAGTCACCCAGCTCGGCCGCGCGCTCGGTCGACTTCGCGATGTCCACGAACACGATCGTGGCGAGCACCGAGCTCGGCTCCGCCGCTGTGCGCGTGCCGGTCAGGAACTCCTGGATCGGGTCGACGACTTGTTCCGGGTGGATCCAGAAGGCGTGGTCGCGCGAGTCGTACTCGACAATCTTGGCGCCGGGGATGTGCTCGGCGAGATAGCGGCCTGCGCCGATCGGAACCACGAGATCACCGCGCGCGTGGATGATCAGCGTCGGCGTCCGGATCTGCGGCAGCACCGGGCGCAGGTCGATCTCGCGCATGACTCGTCCCGCGGCGCGGATCGCCGCCGGGTTCGAGCCCACACGCTCGAAGCGCGCCCAGCGCGCGCGCTCCTCGGCATCGGACGCCAGGGACGGCGCGAGCACGTCCATCAGGCCGGGCTCGCCCCAGTGAGCCACGACCCCCTCGAAGGCCTGCTCGATCTGCTCGGACTCGAAGCCGTGCGGGTAGTCGGGCGTCCGGACCAGCTTCGCGAAGCCGCCCACCAGGCACAGCGCGCGGCAGCGGCTCGGGTGAGTCGCCGCGAACAAGAGCGACATCGGCGCGCCCTCCGACACGCCCACGATCGCGGGCCTGTACGCGGCGGTCGCGTCCATCACGGCGCGCAGGTCGTCGATGCGCTCCTCGAGCGGGGCCCAGTCACTGCTGCGGTCCGACGCCCCGATCCCGCGCTTGTCGAACAGGATCAGGCGCGCGAAGGAGGCGAGCCGGCGGAACAGACGCGCCGCGCGCGGGTCCTCCCACCAGAAGTCGACGTGGCCGACGATGCCCGGCACGAACACCACGTCGAGCGGGCCGCTCCCGACCACCTGATAGGCGATCCGGACCCCACCCGCCTGGGTGAAGCGAGTCTGCGGCTGCACTCCGAGAGCTTACGCCACCCGGCCCAAGAGACGTGCGGGAAGCAGGTGGATGATGGCGGGCACGAGCAGGATCGCGCCCAGCGCGTCCACGATCATGAGCACCGATAAGAGCAGACTCATCTCGGCCGAGAAGCGCAGGCTCGAGATCGGGATCCAGAACGCGATGCCCACGACCAGCGTCGAGGCGGTGAAGGTGATGGCCATGCCCGTGGTGCGGATCGCGTGCTGGATCGCCGCGTCGCGCGTCGGCATGCGCGTGCGCTCCTGCAGGATGCGGTCGACGAGATAGATCGCGTAGTCCACGCCCAGCCCGACGCCGATCGCCTGGACGGGCAGGGTGTTCACGTCGATGCCGATGTTCATCACCGATTGCAGCGCGAGCGCGGCCAGCGAGCCGCTGGCGAGCGACGCCAGCGTGATCAGCGCCAGGATCACCGACCGGTACGACACCAGGAGCACGCCGAAGGTCGCGGCGAACACGATCGCCAGCGAGAGGCCGTGACTGACTTCGATCTCCTGGTTCGCGGCCGCGAGCACGCCGATGCTGCCCGCCGCCCAGCGCAGCTCGACGCCGTCCTTGAGCCAGGCGCTGCTCGGCTGGCGTTCGTACTCCGCGTTCGCGCCGGTCTTGACCCACAGCTCGTAGGGCGCGCGCCAGCTCGGGTGCCGCACCTCGACGCCGAAGCCCTCCGGTGTCTCGTAGTGAGTGAGGCCGCGCGGCACCTCGATCGGCTTGCGAATGCCGCCGGGGCCGGCCTCGCTCACCTCGAGCGTGGGCACGGGCGGGCCGAGCAGCGCGTCGGTCCAGCGCTGGCGCCGGAAGAAGCTGCGCTCGCCGGGCACGAGCCGCACCGCCAGGCTGCCGTCCAGGCGCACCTCGCGCGTGAACTGCTCCAGGCGCGCGATCGCGGCCGAGACCGTGTCGGCGCGGTGGTCGCGGTAGAAGATGCGCACCGCGAGCGACAGGCTGTCGCGCGAGCGGTAGGGATCGAGGATGCCGGGCGCCGGCACGCTCGTCTCCATGAGATACGAGATGCCCGCGATCTCGGAGGTGGTCTGCATCCACATGGCGAAGCGCGGGTCGCCGTTGTGGAACAGCCGGCTGGTCTGCTTCTGCAGATCGACCAGCGAGAGACTTCCGCCCGCGTTCTCGTCGGACTCCATGGCGCGCTGCAGTGACTCGACGAACTTGAACGAGTCGGGCGTGTACACGCGGCCCGGAATGGGCGAGGTCGCGACCACGAGCAGGTCGTCGAGCCCGTAGAAGCGGCTCGCGATCTCGCGCGCGGCGACGTTGAACTCCGAGTCGGGGTACAGGATGGGCGTGCCGGGCCGGTTGTCGCCCACCGGCACCTTGAGCGCGAGCCAGAAGCAGACCGCCGTCTGCACGGCGAACGCGCTGGTCACCAGGATCGCCCCGCGGCGCGACACCACGACGTTGGCGGCGCGCGCCAGCACGCGCGAGGTGAGCGGCGAGATGCGGTGCGCGCGCTCGCTCGGCGCGGGCAGATAGAGGATCAGGAGCCGGTTCAGGAGCATCTCGGTGACCAGGATCGAGGTGGCCCAGAACGCGCACAGAAGCCCGAGCTTCGACATCAGCGGGATGGTCGCGAGCCCGATCGTGAGCAGGCCGAACACGTCGGTCAGGATCGCGAGCGTGCCGGGCAACAGGAGCTCCGCCATGGAGCGGATGCAGGCCTCGTCCTTGTCGCCGAGCACCTCGTACTCCTCGTAGAAGCGCTCGACGAACTGCACCGAGTGACTGATCGCGCGCGCGGTGATCAGCATGGGCACGACCAGGACCAGCGGGTCGAGGTTGTAGTTGAGCCAGGCCGCGAAGCCGAGGCCCCAGATCACGTTCACCGCGGCCCCGGACATGGGCAGGAACACGCCGTAGAAGCGCCGGAAGTAGGCCCAGAGCAAGAGCACCGACACGACCAGCGTGGACGCGAACACCAGCAGGATCTCGGTGGCGAACGCGTAGGCCCAGCCGAACAGGAGCGGCTGACCCGTCACGTACACGTCGACCGGGAACTCGGCCTCCACGTCTTTCTTGGCCTGTTGCAGGTTCTTGAACAGCGCGCCGTAGTCGAGCCGGGTCTCGACGAAGCTCGCGCGCACCAGCGCCGCCTTCTCGTCGGGTGACACCAGCACGCCGAACACCGACGGGTTGCGGCGCACCTTCTCGCGCAGGTCGGCCAGGCCCTTCGCGTCCTCGGGAATGGTCTCCACGAGCTGCGGCGAGATCAGCGTGCCGTCGAGCTGCACGCGCGCGTCGCGCGCCGTGCGGTCGGTGAGGCTGGTGACCAGGTTGTGGTCGACGCCCGTCTCGGCCTCGTAGTTGGTCGCGGGATGGAACAGGCGGTCCGCGAGCGCGACCACGTGGTGCACGGTCGTGGCCACGATGCCCTTGGGGGTCACGTAGTGACTCGCGGGGAAGGCGTTCACCTCGGCGGGCACGACCGAGGAGTCGAGCTCGGCCGTGAGCTTCTGGATCGCGCGCAGGATCTCGGGCCGGTAGATGTCGCCGTCGCGCACCACGATCGCCGCCACCACGGTGTTGGCGTTGCCGTACGTGTCGCGGTAGGTCTCGTAGGTGCGGATGAACGGGTGGTTGCGCGGCAGGAGATCGAGGAACTGGGTGTAGATCTCCAGGTGCCGCATCTGGAACAGGAAGAAGCCGCTGATCACCGCGATCACAGCCGCGAACCAGTTGCGGCGCAGGGCGAAGAAGCGCGAGAAGCGTTCGGCGGCGGTCACTTGTGACTCCCGGGGTGCACCAGCGCGAAGTGGGCGCCGCCGTCGCTCGAGCGCAGCACCATGCCGCGCGGCCCGACCGCATAGGCGTGGGTCGCGTCGCCGAAGTCGACGTCGAGCAGCGGGACGGGCAGGGACGGGCTCTCGGCGGCCTGGAAGGTCAGGCCGCCGTCGGTCGAGAGCGCGAGCAGCCCGCCCTCGCCGGAGACCACCACGTGGTCACCGTTCCCGCCGACTCCGAACAGGTCCTGGGTGAACTGCGTCTTCACCGGCGCCCAGCTCGCTCCGCCGTCGCTCGAGCGCAGGATCGTCCCCGTCAGGCCGACGGCGATCCCGGTCTTGCCGTCGGCGTCGAGCCACGCATCGTACACGTAGGTGTCTTCGGGTACGCCCGAGAGTGACCCGCGCGTGGCGGGGGGCTTGGCGCCGTGGAGTCTCTCGATCGTGCCGAACTCGCCCACGCCGACCGCGTCGCTCGCGCCTGCGCGCACCAGCCGGCCCAGGATCACGTCCTGCACGCGCGGAATGCACGTCCAGCGCGCGCCGCCGTCGACCGTGCGCAGCTGCAGGCCGAAATCACCGACCGCGAGCACGGTGCCCTTGTCGGTCGCGTACAGGCCGAACACGTGGCGCGCGAAGGGGGTGGGGCGGCGCAGCCAGCTCCGGCCTGCGTCCTTGGAGAACAACACCGCGCCCGCCCGGCCCGCCGCCCAGACCTCGTCGTCGGGGCCGAAGGACACGGCGTACAGCGGCTCGTCGGTGCCGGTGGCCGGCACGTCCCAGGTATCGCCGGCGTCGTGAGACACGAGCACCGTGCCGAAGTAGCCCACCGCGACCACGTTCTGGCCCGACGCCGCCACGCTGAACAGGTCGGCGTGCGGGTGGATGCCGAAGCGGTCCGCGACCGTGCCGTCGGTCGAGCCGAGCGCGAACTCCTTGTCGGGGTTCGTCTCGTCCGTGATGCGCGCCACGAACTCGTCCATGCCGAGCGACGCCGCGCCGCAGCGGATCTTCTCGGCCAGGAGCCCCTGCGCGATGATCGAGAACGGGTGACTCGGGTCGAGCAGGAACTTCTCGAGCACGCCGCCCACGCCCTGGAGCACCTCGGGCTTGCCGCTCGTGGCGGCCAGGCCCGCGATCTCGCTGGTCAGGTTGCGTCCGAAGGTGGCCGCGGGCCCTTGCTCGCGCGAGAAGCCTTCGAGCACGACCCACACCGCCGCCTGCACCGAGTCGTCCCACGTGCCCGATTCGACGCGCTTCTTGAGTGACTCGAGCTCCGCGTCGTCGACCCCGGCCAGGAAGTGATCGGCGTTGGCGAAATGCACGAGCTTGGGGAACCTCGCCTTGGTGAGCGCGATGGCCTGGGTGAGCTCGGGCGACTCGTCGCCGCGCGCCGAAAGGGCGAACAGCGTCGCGCACAGCGCGACGGCGGCTGCCCTCATCAGTCCCCCGGGAATCAAAGCGGGCGCGAGCGTAGCCGGCCCGACCGCGCCGAGCAAACGGGCCGCCTGACCCTTCGTCCGGGGCCGCGCGCAGACACTCGGCTGCCGGCCTGCGCGGCTCTTCGCATGGTGCCCAGGACTGGACTCGAACCAGCACCCCATTGCTGGGACCAGGCCCTCAACCTGGCGTGTCTACCAATTTCACCACCTGGGCAGCGAAGCGACGAGTGTATAGAGGCGGGCCCGCGGGCTTTCAACCGCTGCTATGCTGCGCCCCAAACGAAGCAGGGGGGCCCCATGCGGATCGCTGGGTTGTGGGCTGCGTGTGCGTTGGCGACGGCCGCGCAGGTGTGGGCGGCGACGCCTGGGGGCGCGCTCGATCGCACGGTGCTGCCGATCCCGGAGCCGAGCTACCCGCCGATCCAGGTGCTCGACGCGCGGGACGCGAAGGCGCCGCCGCGCTTCGAAGTGAAGGCGCCCGACGGCGCGCCCAACGTGATCATCTTCCTGATCGACGACATGGGCTTCGGCGTGGCGAGCACGTTCGGCGGGCCGGTGCCCATGCCCACGCTCGAGCAGCTCGCGCAAGGCGGTCTGCGTTACAACCGCTTCCACACCACCTCGCTCTGCTCGCCGACGCGCATGGCCCTGCTCACCGGCCGCAACCACCACCAGACCAACACGGGCGCGATCATGGAGGTCGCGACCGCGTTTCCCGGGAACACCGGCGTGCGCCCGCAGAGCATCACGCCGCTGGCAGAGATCCTGCGCCAGAACGGTTACTCGACCGGCGCCTTCGGGAAGTATCACGAGACGCCGCCGTGGGAGATCAGTGTCTCGGGTCCGTTCGACCGCTGGCCCACACGCTCGGGCTTCGACAAGTTCTACGGGTTCATCGGCGGCGAGACGAATCAGTGGGCGCCGCTCGTGTACGACGGCACGGTGAAGGCCGAGCTGCCCAAGGACCCGAACTACCACTTCACGGTCGACATGACCAACCATGCGATCGAGTGGATGCGCGGAACCACGGCGCTCACTCCGCACAAGCCGTTCTTCATGTACTTCGCGACCGGCGCGACGCACGCGCCGCACCACGTGCCCAGGGAATGGATCGACAAGTTCAAGGGCAAGTTCGACCAGGGCTGGGACAAGCTGCGCGAGGAGACACTCGCGCGGCAGAAGGCGCTGGGCGTGGTGCCCCCGGACACGAAGCTCGCGGCGAAGCCGGCGGCCATCCAGGACTGGGACAAGCTGAGCGCGGACGAGAAGAAGCTCTTCGCGCGCCAGATGGAAGTGTTCGCGGCGTTCGGCGCGCAGACCGACGAGGAGATCGGGCGCGTGATCGCCGCGCTGAAGGACATCGGCCAGCTCGACAATACGCTCATCTTCTACATCGTGGGCGACAATGGGACGAGCGCCGAGGGCGGAATGGTCGGCATGTTCAACGAGTCGACTTACTTCAACGGCGTGGCCGAGTCGGTGACCGACCAGCTCAAGCACTACGACACGTGGGGCGATCCCACGACCTACCCGCACATGGCCGCGGGCTGGGCCGTCGCGGGAGACACTCCGTTCACGTGGACGAAGCAGATCGCGTCGAACTTCGGCGGCACGCGGAATCCGATGGTGATCTCGTGGCCGGCGCGCATCCGGCAGCCGGGGCTGCGGAGTCAGTTCGGTCACGTCGTCGACGTCGCGCCGACCGTGCTCGAGGCGGCCAAGCTGCCCCAGCCCAAGCGCGTGAACGGGGTGGCACAGACGCCCATGGCCGGCACGAGCCTGCTCTACACCTTCGATGCCCCGGCCGCGCCCGAGCGCCACACGACTCAGTACTTCGAGATGTTCGGCAACCGAGCGATCTATCACGACGGCTGGATCGCCGCGACGGTGCACCGAGCGCCCTGGGAGGCAGCACCGCGCGCCCCGCTCGCCAAGGACACCTGGGAGCTCTACGACACGCGCAGCGACTTCAGCGAGTCGACCGACCTGGCGGCGAAGAACGTGCCGAAGCTCATGGAGCTCCAGCACCTGTTCCTGCAGGAGGCCCTGAAGTACCACGTGCTTCCCATCGACGACCGGGGCATCGAGCGGCTCGACGCCGAGATCGCCGGGCGTCCCGACCTGATGGGGAACCGCACCTCACTCACCGTGTACCCGGGAATGACCGGCATCATGGAGGGGGCCTTCCTCAACATCAAGAATCGCTCGAGCTCGATCACGGCGGAGGTCGAGATCCCGCAGGGCGGCGCGAACGGAGTCATTCTCTGTCAGGCGGGCCGCTTCGGCGGCTGGACGCTCTATCTTCACGGCGGGAAGCCGACTTACACTTACAACTACGTCGGGCTCGAGCAGTACACCGTGGAGGGCTCCGAGGCCGTGGCACCGGGCAAGGCGACGATCCGCTGGGACTTCGTCTACGACGGCGGCGGTCGCGGGAAGGGCGGCACGGGAACGCTCTCCGTGAACGGCAAGAAGGTCGGCGAGGGCCACATCGCGAACACCCAGGCCAACGTGTTCTCGGTCGACGAAGGCGTGGACGTCGGGCTCGATGAGGGCACGCCGGTCACCGAGGTGTACGGCCCCGAGCCCGGGAATCACTTCACGGGCAAGATCGAGAAGGTCACCGTCGAGCTGAAGTGACGCGACTCACTTGGCCGGCGCGGGCGCCGGCTCGGCGGGCTTGGGCGGCTCGACCGCCTCGAAGCCCGAGGGCGGGGTGCCCGGCTCGGCGGGCTTGGACTCCTCCGCCGGCGGCGCGGCGGGAGTCTCGGCCTTCTTCTCGGCCGCGGGCGCGGCCGGCGCCGACAAGAGATCGCTGCCCGCCTCGACTTCGGTCGCGCAGCGCGCCAGGCCGAACGCCAGGATCATGAACAGGATCGCGGAGCCCGTGGTCACGCGGGTCAGGAAGCTGCCCGCGCCGCGCGCGCCGAACACGGTGTTGCTCGCCCCGCCCCCCAGCGAGACCCCGATGTCCGCGCCCTTCCCGTGCTGCATGAGCACCAGCACGATGAGCAAAAGGCAGACGACGAAGTAGATCATCGTGACGAACAGCGTCATCGAGGGGTCTCCTAGCGGGACCGGATGATGGCAGAGAAGCTCTCGGGGTCAAGGCTGGCGCCGCCCACCAGCGCCCCGTCGATGTCCGGTTGCGCCAGCAATTCCGCGGCGTTGTCCGGCTTCACCGAGCCCCCGTACTGGATGCGGATGGCGCTCGCTGCGGCGCCGAAGCGGTCGGCCAGTCGCACGCGCAGGAAGGCGTGCGCCTCCTGGGCCTGGGCGGGCGTGGCCGTGCGGCCGGTGCCGATCGCCCAGACCGGCTCGTAGGCCACCACGAGCCGGGCGCCGAGCGAGGCGTCGGCCCCGGCGAGCGACCCCGCGATCTGACGCCCCAGCACGTCGAACGTCCGGCCCGACTCGCGCTCGGCCAGGACTTCGCCCACGCACAGGATCGGCCGCAGACCGGCCGCGTGCGCCGCCACGACCTTGCGCGCGACGATCTCGTCGGACTCCGCGAACAGCTGGCGGCGCTCCGAGTGACCCAGGATCACGTAGCGCACGCCGAGCTCGACGAGCATCGGCACCGAGATCTCGCCCGTGAACGCGCCGCTCTTCTCGAAGTGCGCGTTCTGCGCGGCGAGCGCGATGGGCGTGCCCGCCAGCGCGTCGCGCAGCGGGGCGAGCGCGGTGAAGGGCGGGGCGACCGCGACCTCCACGCCGCGCAGGCCTTCGAGCTTGGGCGCGAGCGCGCGCGCGAAGTCGAGTGACTCCGCGACGGTCTTGTGCATCTTCCAGTTCGCGACGACGAGCGCAGTTCTCACGCGCGGACCCGCAGCGCCTCGACCCCCGGCAGCGCGGCGCCCTCGAGGAACTCGAGCGACGCGCCGCCGCCGGTCGACAGATGGCGGATGCGGGCGCCCACGCCCGCGGCCTGCACTGCGGCCAGGGAGTCACCGCCGCCCACGACCGTGTAGCCGGAGCTGCGCGCCAGCATCTCGGCGACCGCGCGCGTGCCCGCGTCGAAGGGCGGCTTCTCGAAGAAGCCGAGCGGCCCGTTCCAGAACACGGTCCTGGCCTTCGAGACGCGCGCCTCGATCGCCGCGCGCGAGCGTGGACCCACGTCGAGCGCCATCGCGCCGTCGGGAATGCGCTCCACGGTGCGCGCACCCGCGGCGTCGTCGGGGCTCGCGGCCACCACGTGGTCGACGGGCAGCAGGAGCTCGGTCCGGCCCGCGAGCAGGCGCCTCGCGGTCTCGACCAGGTCGGGCTCGACGAGTGACTTGCCGACCGGCTCGCCGCGCGCGAGCAGAAACGTGTAGGCCATGGCGCCGCCGATCACGACCGTGTCGGCGCGCGCGGCGAGTGACTCGAGCACGGCCAGCTTGTCCGACACCTTGGCGCCGCCCAGGATGCACACGTAGGGATGCTCGGGCGCGTCGCGCACCACGGTCAGCGCCTCGACCTCGCGCGCGAGCAGGAAGCCCGCGCCGGCCTCGGCGACCACGTGCGCCAGGCCTTCAGTCGAGGCGTGCGCGCGGTGCGCGGTGCCGAACGCGTCGTTCACGTACACGTCGCACAGGCGCGCGAGCTGGGCGACGAAGGCCGGGTCGTTCTTCTCCTCGCCCGCGTGGAAGCGCAGGTTCTCGAGCAAGAGCGCCTCGCCGTCGCGCAGCTTCGCGACCGCAGCCTCGACCGCGGCCCCGACGCAGTCCGGCGCGAGCGGCAGGCCCATGCGCCTGGCCACCGGCGCGAGTGAGTACTTCGGGTCGGGCGCCGCCTTCGGCCGGCCCAGGTGAGATGCCAGCACGACGCGGCCGCCGGCCTTGCGCACGAAGTCGAGGGTCTCCTGCGAGGCGCGGATGCGCGAGTCGTCGGCCACCGCGCCGTCCTTCAGCGGCACGTTGAGATCGGCGCGGAGGAATACCCGGCGCCCTGCCAGGCGCAGGTCCCGAACGGAGCGCAGCCGACCTTGAGTCACAGCTTCTGCGCGACGAGCCGGGCGAGCTCGACCACGCGCCGCGCGTAGCCCCACTCGTTGTCGTACCAGGAGACGAGCTTGAAGAAGTTCTTGTTGAGCTCGATCGAGGAGCCGGCGTCGAAGATCGACGAGCGCGGGTCGTGCACGAAGTCGCTCGAGACGACTTCGTCCTCGGTGTAGCCGAGGATGCCCTTCAGGTAGCTCTCCGACGCGTTCTTCATGGCGTGCTTGATGTCGCCCAGCGACGTCGCCTTCACCGTCTTCACCGTGAGGTCGACGACCGAGACCGTCGGCGTCGGCACGCGGAACGACATGCCGGTCAGCTTGCCCTGGATCTCGGGCAGCACGAGCCCGACCGCCTTGGCGGCGCCCGTGCTCGACGGGATGATGTTCACCGCCGCGCTGCGCCCGCCTTTCCAGTCCTTCTTCGAGGGACCGTCCACCGTCTTCTGGGTCGCGGTGTAGGCGTGGACGGTGGTCATGAGGCCCTCGGCGACGCCGAAGCCTTCCTTCAGGAGCACATGCACCACGGGCGCGAGACAGTTGGTGGTGCACGACGCGTTCGAGATCACGTGGTGGCGCGACGGGTCGTACTTCTCGTCGTTCACGCCCATCACGATCGTGATGTCCTCGCCCTTCGCGGGCGCCGAGATGATCACCTTCTTGGCGCCGGCCTGGAGGTGACCCTTGGCCTTGTCGGCCTCGGTGAAGAGCCCCGTCGACTCGATCACCAGGTCCACGCCGAGTGACTTCCAGGGCAGCTCCGCCGGCGTCCGGGCCGAGACGACCCGGAGGTCCTTGCCGTCGACCACGAGCACGTCGTCCTCGGCCTTGTCGGAAGCGGACTTCTTCGACGCGACCTGTCCCTTGAAGGGCCCTTGGGTCGAGTCGTACTTCACCAGATAGGCGAGGTTGTCGGCGGGCACGATGTCGCCCACCGCGACCACCTCGAGCTCCCGCGCGGGGATGTTCAGCTCGTGCAGGGCGCGAAACACCAGCCGCCCGATGCGCCCGAAGCCGTTGATTCCGACGCGCACACCCGAAGCCATGGGAATCTCCTCTGGCAGCTCCCTCGCTGAAGGCCGCGGGAGAATACCCAAGCGTTCTCCGGCTGGTCAATCGAACGTGATTCCGCTCGCTTATCCGAGAGACCCCGTGTGCTAGGTTCGCGCCGCGTGATCATCGGGGGTGGAATCGACGTGGTCGAGATCGCGCGCGTCGCGCGGGCGCTCGCACGGCGCGGCACCCGGTTGCGCGACCGCGTGTACACCCCGCGCGAGATCGCCGACTGCGGCCGGCGCGGGCGCTCGGCGTCGCACTTTGCGCTGCGCTTTGCCGTTAAGGAGGCCGGCATGAAGGCCATCGGCACCGGCTGGCGACGCGGCGTCGCCTGGCGCGACTTCGAGACGGTCGAGACTCCCGCGGGGCTCGGCCTGGAGATCCACGGGCGTGCGCTCGAGCTGGCGCGGGAGCGCGGCTTCGCCCGCGCGTGGGTCGGCGCGTCGTACACGCGCACTCACGCGTTCGCGCAGGTCGTGCTCGAGGGCCCGGGACGGCAGCCGGCGCCGTGAGTCGCTGGGTGCGGGTCGCCGCCGCGTCCGTGCTGGGCGTGGCGTTCCTGGCAGCGGCGGGCGCGGCGGTCGTGCTCGCGCTGGTCGGCCGCGATCCAGGACCGAGCGTGCAGGGCGAGCTCACCCTGGCGGGGCTCAGCGCCCGGGCGCGCATCGTGCGCGACCCGTTCGGCATTCCGCACGTCGCGGCCGACAGCTGGCCCGACGCCTACCGAGCGCTCGGCTTCGCGCACGCACAGGACCGGCTATGGCAGATGGAGGTGCTGCGCCGCTCCGCGCGCGGCCGGCTCTCCGAGCTGCTCGGGCCGCGCGCGCTCGACGCCGACCGGCTGGCGCGCACGCTCGGCTTCGCCGCGGCCGCCGACCAGGAGGTCGCGAAGCTGCCGCGCGAGACGCGCAGCGCGCTCGAGGCCTACGCGGGCGGTGTGAATGCCTGGCTGGCGGAGGTCTCCACCGGGCGCGCGCCGCGGCCCTTCGAGCTGCGCTGGCTCGAGCTCGAGCCCGAGCCGTGGACCGCCGCCGACTCACTCGCGATCGCGCGCCTGCGCTCGTGGAACCTCGGGCGGTCACTGGGCGCGAGTCTCCTGCTCGACCGGCTGGTGTCGGAGCTCGGCGGCGTGCCGTCGCGCGACTTCTTCCCGGTGCGCCCGAGCGACGGCTCGCACGACCCGCTCGCGCCGCTGCTCGAGCTGGGGCAGGCGGCGGACGGACTGGCCGCGATCTCGGGTCTCTCGGGGCCGGCCGGGAGCCTGGGCCTGCTCGTGCCCGCCTCGCGCTCCGCGAGCGGCAAGCCGCTCCTGGCCAACGACGCGCACGTCGACTTCACGGCGCCGGCGGTGTTCTACCTGGCCCACGTGCGCGCGGGCCGGCAGGAGATCTCGGGCGCCACGTGGCCCGGCCTGCCGGTGTTCTTCACGGGCACCAACCGGGCCATGGCCTGGGGCCAGGTGGCCCTACACGGATCGGTGTCGGACCTGTTCGAGGAGACGCTCGACCCGGGCGAGCCGGGCCGCTACGAGCGCGGCGGGCGCTGGCGCGCGGCCTCGGTGAGACACGAAACGATCGCCGTGCGCGGCGCGGCGGCCGAGCCGATCGACGTGGTGGTGACCGAGCACGGGCCGCTCCTGCACAGCGTGCGCCCCGACGACGCGCGCGCCGCGGCGCTCGCGCTGCGCTGGACCGGCTTCGCCGACGACAGCGGGGTCGACGCCGCGCTGCGCCTGCAGCGCTGCGGCGACTGGGAGTGCTTCCGCGGCGCGCTGCGCGACGTGCGCGCGCCCGCGGCGACCTATCTCTACGCCGACGCCAACGGCGCGATCGGCAGCCAGGTGGCGGGCGACCTGCCGATCCGCGCCATCGACACGGGCCTCCTGCCGGTGTCGGGCGCCTCGCGCTTCTACGACTGGCGCGGAGTGATTCCCTTCGAGGAGCTGCCCTCGGCGCACGGCACCTCGCTCGACCCGCAGGTCGTCTCGACTCACTTCGAAGGCGACGCGGGCAAGCACCCGGTGAGCTGGCTGTGGAGCAGTCAGGGCGGCGCCGAGCGCGTGCGCGAGCTGTTGGCCGAGGGCGGCCCGATCGACGTCGAGCGCCTGGTCGCGATCCAGCGCGACACGACCTCGCGCCGCGGGCCCGCGAGTCTGCGGCTCCTGCTGGCCGACCTGGATCCCGCCTCGAGCTCCGCGCAGCGCGCGAAGGCGATGCTGCTCGAGTGGGACGGCTCGACCGCCAACGACTCGGTCGGCGCGTCGCTGTACCACGTCTTCCGCCAGAGACTCGCGCACCGGCTGCTCGACGGCCTGGGTCTCTCGCCCGACGCGCTGGCGTTGCTCGATCAGGCGGAGCCCGCGCCGGGCCTGGTGCTCGCGCGCACGCTGGATCGCGTGGGCCGCGACAAGGCGGGCAAGCTCGTCGAGGGCGCGCTCGACGAGACCTGGGCGACCATGCGCACGCAGATCTCGGCCAATCCCAAGAAGTGGGTCTGGGGCGACATCCACGAGCTCCGCCTGGTGCACGAGTTCGAGCGCTCGGGCTCGGGCTCGCTGCGCTGGGTCGGCCGGCGACTCGGCGTGGGCCCGTTCCCGGTGCCGGGCGACCCGGACACGGCCTGGACCATGTACCACCGCGCGCTGCCGGACCGCGCCGTCGAGCTCGGGCCCGGCCTGCGCTACGCGGTCGATCTGGCCGATCCCGACCACGCGCTGGTCGGCCTGGCGGGCGGTCAGTCGGGCAACTCGGGCTCGGATCACTACGCCGACGCGCTCGGCGACTGGCTCGCCGGCCGCCCGCGCCCGCTCTGGATGCACCAGAGCGACGTGGCGTATCACCAGAAGGGCACCTGGGAGCTCTCGCCCGACACCAACCAGTGACGCGCGCGCGGCGCGCATCCGGCCGGCGCGTTACTCCTCTCCAGGGCCCCGCATGATCGTCCTCATCCTGATTCCCGGACTCTATGCCGCCGTGGAGCAGGCCGACAATCCGGCGCTGCGCGGCCGGCCCGTGGTCGTGGGCGCAGATCCCGCGAAGCGCGGCACGGTCACCAGCGCCAGCCGCGAGGCTCGTGCGCGCGGAGTGACTGAGGGCATGGAGATGCGCCGCGCGCTCGAGCTGTGTCCCGACGCGGCGGTGCGGCCGACCCGGCTCGAGCGCTACCGCGAAGTGGCGGCGGAGCTGCGGGCGTTGCTGCGCGCCGAGACCGACCGGATCGAGGAGCTCGGCATCGAGGGCACGTTCCTCGAGCTCGACCCGTCGATCGATCCGGTGGCGCGCGCGGCCGAGCTCTGCGTGCGCGTGCAGGCCGAGCTCGGCGTCGCGGCCGTGGCCGGCATCGCGCCGACGCGCTTCGTCGCCCACCTCGCGGCGAGACACACCGGGCCGGGCGGAATCCGGCAGGTCGGCGAGGCCGAGGTGCGCAGCTTTCTCGCGCCGTTTCCCGTGACCGAGATCTGGGGCCTCGGCCCGGCAACGGCCGAGAAGCTCGGCGCGCGCGGGGTGCACACGATCGCGACGCTGGCCGCGGTCGACCTGGCCACGCTCAGCCAGATCGTGGGGCGGGGCGCATCGGCTCTGCTCGACTACGCGCGCGGCGCCGACCGCGAGCCGCTGCGCCCCAAGCCGCACGCGCGCACGCTGTCCCAGGAGCGCACGCTCGACGAGCCGGCGATCGACCTGCGCGGCCTGGCGACCCTGCTCGAGACGCTCGCCGAACGGCTCGAGCGCGGGCTCGCGCGCGAGCGCCGCGCCGCGCGCACGGTCACGCTGGGCCTGCGCTTCGTGGACGGCACGCGAGTCACGCGCTCGGCGCCGCTGCCGCAGCCCTCGGCCGACCGCGCGGTGTTCGCCGAGGCGGCACAGTCGCTGCTGTCGCGCACCCAGGCGGGCGCGCGCCCGGTCCGGCGCGTGCGGCTGGCCGTGTCCAGCCTGGTGCGCGCCGAGGCCGGCGCCGACGCGCGCCAGCTGCGCTTGTTCTAGACGCGCGCGCCAGCGGCAAGAAGTGCCGCTCAGGCCGGACGGCTCGCATTCCGAAACGGAGGCGTGACCGACCGTTCGACCTTCGACCGCCGAAAGTACCCGCGGGTGCGCACGGAGTCACTCGTGTCGATCGCGCGGGTCGACCGGCGCGAGTCGCTGGCGCACGCGCTCGACGTGTCGATCGGCGGCATCCGCTTCCAGTGCGTCGGCCTCGAGGTCGAGCTGGGCGAGACGCTGCGCGTGCAGCTCACGATCGGCGCGCGCACCATCCTGGTCGAGGGCCAGCTCGTGCGAGTCACCGACCTCGACGGCTTCACGCAGGAGGTCGCGCTCTCGTTCACGAACGTGGACCCCGAGACGCTGCGCTTCCTGGGCTCGAACCTGCCCGAAGGCTACGAGCTCGAGCCCAACGAGAAGTAGCGCGCGAGCCCGGCGCGGCGGCGCAGAGCGGCGCGGATCTCGGGCAGCTTGTCCGCGAGCTCGCGCCGGCCCGCGTTCACCGCGCGCGGGGCCTTGTGGAACTCGAACGAGCGGATCCCGCGGAGGTCGGGCGTGAGCACGACGTCGACCGGCTCGCGCGCGAGCCGGTGCCGCGCGATCTCGTGCTCGAGCACGCTCATCGACGCGGTGATGATCTCGAGCAGGTTCGGCCCCGAGAGCTCCTCGGGCAGGGGCTCGGGCTCGGGCTCGGCGCGCGGCCGCCCGCGCAGGCGCGCGATGCGTTTCTCGAAGGCGTCGCCGATGCGCGACATCATGCGCGCGCGGCGCGCGCGCGGCTCGAGCTCGCGCACGGGGTGCGTCTGCAGGTTCACGGCCACGCGCACGTCGACGCCCAGCTCCTCGAGCGGTGAGACCGGCACGGGGTTGCGGATC
>DATKAO010000005.1 GCA_035498015.1 Myxococcota bacterium | reverse complement strand
GCGGCGAGCGCGCGCGCTACGCGGCCACCGAGCAGTGCTCCTGGCGCGAGCGCGTGTTGTGGGGCGAGGTGCACGATCCCAACGCCTGGGCCATGGGCGGGGTCGCGGGTCATGCCGGGCTGTTCGGCGCCGCGCCCGACGTGCTGCGCTTCGCCCAGGAGATGCTCGCCGCCGACCAGGGCCGCTCGGCCTTGTTCCCGGCCGAGGTCGCGCGCGAGTTCTTCCGCCGCCAGGAGATCGCGCCCCAGAGCGACTGGGCGCTCGGCTGGGATACGCCCACCGAGGGTCAGTCGACCTCTGGCAGTCACTTCTCGAAGCGCTCGATCGGCCACACCGGCTTCACCGGCACGAGTCTGTGGATCGACCTCGAGCGCGGCATGATCGTGGTCCTGCTCGCCAACCGGATCCACCTGGTCGCCAAGCGCTCGAAGTTCGAGCTGCGGCCGCTCGTGCACGACCTGGTCTGGGAGGCGTTCCTTGCCGCGTAGCATTCCGCCGATCGAGGCGGTCCACCACGTGCACTTCGTCGCGGTGTGCGGCACCGCCATGGGCTCGCTCGCCTGCATGCTGGCCGAGCGCGGCTTCCACGTGACCGGCAGCGACACCGACGCCTACCCGCCCATGAGCGACCAGCTCAAGGCGCACGGCATCGAGGTGCAGAAGGGCTGGAACCCCGATCGCCTGGCGAGTGACTCGCCCGACCTGGTGGTCGTGATCGGCAACGCCGCGCGGCCCGACAACCCCGAAGCGCGCGCCGCGATCGACGGCGGGCTTGCCTACGTGTCGTTCTGCGACGCCGTGCAGCACTTCTTCCTGCGCGGGAAACACTCGGTGGTCGTGACCGGCACGCACGGCAAGACCACCACCACGAGCATCGTGGCCTGGATGCTCACGCACGCGGGCCGCGACCCGTCGGCGCTGATCGGCGGCGTGTTCCAGAACTTCGGCGGCAGCTACCGGCTCGGTGCCGGCCCCGAGTTCGTGATCGAGGGCGACGAGTACGACTCGGCGTTCTTCGACAAGACGCCGAAGTTCCTGCACTACGACGCGCGCACCGCGCTCATCACCTCGGTCGAGTTCGACCACGCCGACATCTACCAGAACCTGGGCCAGATCCAGGACGCGTTCCGCGAGCTCGTGAGTCAGGTCCCCGCCGACGGTCGCATCGTGGCCGCGACCGATGCCGAGACCGTGCGCGCCGTGCTCGCCGGCGCGAAGGCACCGGTCGAGGGCTACGGCTTCCGCGAGGGCGCGATCTGGCGCGTGTCCGACATCGCCTTCGATGCCGAAGGCACGCAGTTCACGGTCTGGAGGCGCGACGAGCGCGTGGCGCGCGTGCGCATGCCGCTCTTCGGCAGACACAACGTGGAGAACGTGCTGGGCGCGGTCGCGGTCTGCGCGGGCCTGGGAGTGACTCCCGAGAAGGCCGGGGCGGCGATGGCCAGCTTCCAGGGCGTGAAGCGCCGCCAGGAGCTGCGCGGCGAGGCCGCCGGCATGGCGGTGATCGACGACTTCGCCCACCACCCCACCGCCGTGCGCGAGACGATCGCCGCGATCCGCGCGCGCTTTCCCGAGCGCCGCCTGTTCGCGATCTTCGAGCCGCGCACGAACACCAGCCGCCGCCGCTTCTTCGAGAGCGACTTCGCCGACGCGCTCGCTGCCGCCGACGAAGTGATCCTGGCGGGCGTGTTCAAGGCCGAGGCCCTGAAGGAAGACGAGCGCATGCGCCCCGAGTGGGTGGTCGACCGCGTGCGCCGCGCCGGCAAGGAGGCGCACTATCTCGCCGAGGTCGACGAGATCATCGAGTATCTCGCCCGCCACCGCACGGGCAAGGACGTAGCGCTGGTCATGTCGAACGGCGGGTTCGGAAACATCTGGGAGCGGTTGCTCGCGAGGCTGAGGAACATCTGACCATGCAAGCGAACGAGTTGCGCAGGGGAATGAACGTCATGCTCGATGGCAAGCCCTATCGAGTCATGGAGAGCGAGATCCGCACGCCCGGCAAGGGCCGCGCGTTCATCCAGGTGAAGTTCCGCTCGATCCTCGACGGCACCCAGCGCGAGCTGAAGCTCGGCACCGGCGACCAGGTCGAGGAGGCCGACATCGAGTCCAAGGACATGGACTATCTGTACACCGAGGCCCAGGGCGCGGTCTTCATGGACGTTCAGAGCTACGAGCAGACCAACATTCCCGACGACGTGCTCGGCGACACGAAGCCGTGGCTCTCCGAAGGCATGCGCTGCTCCGTCGAGCTGCTCGACGGCGTGCCCATCGGAGTGACTCTGCCCTCGATCGTCGAGATCCGGGTCCGCTCCGCGGAGCCCGTCGTGAAAGGCCAGACCGCCGCCAAGTCGTCGAAGCCCGCCGTGCTCGAGAACGGAGTCACGATCCAGGTGCCGCCGTTCATCGAAGCCGGCGAGAAGCTGCGCGTCGACCCGACCGAGCAGAGATACATCGAGCGCGCGAAGTAGGTCAGCGCGCGGGGTACTTCTTCCCCAGCTCGCGCACGTGCTCGACGAGCTTGGTGGTCTCGCGCTGCAGCGCCGCCTGTCGGCGCTGCTGGATGAAGTGGGCGGTATCCGAGACCGCCTCGTTGGCCGCGCGCATCAGGCGCCGGCCTTCGGGCGTCGCCAGCTGGGCCTTCGCGATCTGGAAATCGTCTCCCGGGTAGTTCCGATCCCACGCCCGCGCGTAGACGGCGAGCGCCTCATCCACCGTGTACGAGTTCTGGACGGCCTCGACCATCTCCGAGTACATCGACTGGAGGCCAGTTCGGACGTCGGGCGGGAGCTGAGCCTGCTCGGCCAGTTGATCAACGATCTGTGAGATCTGCTCCTTGCTGGCGGCAGCGTTCTGGTCGTGCTGGCGCTCCAGCGCTTCGCGCATGCCGACCTGGCGCAGATACTGCTCGGCCTGCGACGGGGGCGGCCCCGCCTGCTGGCCGCTCGAGCTGACCACGCAGCCGATCACGAAGCCCAGCACGATGCCAGTGAGCCAGCGCATGTCACTCTCCTCCGAGTCAGCGCTGGCGTAGAATACACGGGCGGAGATTCGGCATGGAAGTCTTGTTGCGAGTGGTCTGCGCGACGTCGCTCGGTCTCTGCTATCTCGAGCTCGTCGCGCTGCCCGCTTGGGCCGTCGAGCTGTTCATCCTGCCCGGGGTGACTCCAGACGAGCGCCGCGCCGCGCTCGCCGACCTCGGAAGGCGGGCGCTCATCGTCCCGGCGATCTTCGCGGTGTCTGCCGTGACCTGGGTGCAATTCTTCGCTCCGCCCGCGGCCACGCTCGCGATCCTCGAGGAAGTCCTGCTGGTGCAGATTCCCGCGGGGGCACTCCTCGTGGGTGCGCTCTGGGCGCTCTTCCGCTGGCTGCGCCGGAGCTCGCTCTACCCGAAGTCCGACAACTGGTTCCTCACGGGAGCCGTCATGCTCGCGGTCGCGCTCGGCGCGACCTGGGTCTACGTCGCGAAGTATCCGCCGATCACGGAAGCCGAGCTCGATCCGATCTCTCTCGAAGAAGCGGACTTCACCATCTCCTCCAAACAGCTCGTGCTCCGCGCAGGCGACAGGGAGTACTACACGTTCGAGGACCCGTGGCGCCCCGAGCTCAGCGACCAGGAGCTGAATCGCGCGCTGACTTCGGGGGCGCTCGTCACCCTTTGGCTGTACCGGGACGGCAACCAGATCTACGGCCTCGAGGCCGGCGGCATCGCGATCCCGAAGGCGCGTTGCATCCACGACTACATGCTGAATCGCCTGTCACTGCTCGTCTTGATCGCAGTGTTCGCAGGCTTCGGGCTGTGGAGCGTCGGCCGCGGGTTCTGGTTCCGGCGCGCGGCGCCCGACGCCGAGGACGACGACGAGGAGCCTCCCGAAGATGACTCAGAAAGCGAGTCCGCGAGCTGATCATCTTGCCGTGCAGCGGTGGACCAGGTATGGCTTCCCGGTCGTCGGGGTGGATGTAGCTCTCGTCGGGCGTGCGCAAGGTCTCGAGCTCGTCTCCGCGGACCCGGCCATCGCCGAAGCCGACCTCACACCCGTCTCCTTCGAGGAAGGTGACTACGCGATCGACCAGGAAGGACTCCGATTCCAATCCGGCGAGCGCGAGCTCGACACTCTGCAGACGCCTTGGCGCCCCGACTTCACCGACCAGGAGCTGGCTCGAGCAGTGACCTCGGGCACCCTGGTCACCGTTTGGCTGTATCACGACAGGACCGAGATCTTCGGTCTCGAGGCGGGCGGGTTGTCGATCCCGAGGTCGCGCTTCCTCGAGGACTACCTGGCGGAACGCCGCCGGGTCTTCTGGCTGATCGACGCCGTGCCGCTATTCGGAGCGGGGACCGTGGCGGCCGGAATCTGGCTGCGCCGCAGTGAGTCAGCCCGGAGCGAGGACGGCTAGAACACCCGTTTCACCACGGGCTTTCCGCCGGTCTTCTCGAGCTCGATCGAGAGCGCCTCGCCCTTCTTCTTGTCGAGGATGGTGGTCTCGGGGACGTCGACGTAGTTCAGGTGATAGGTGGTCGTGTGACTCGAGACGACCTTCGACGGGTCATCGGGCGCATAGCACCACACGCCGATCAGCGAGTCGCGCGTGAACTGCACGCGATACGCGTCGGCGCAGTCGCTTCGGCTGGCTTTCGGTGTGTGGACGATCGTGAGCTCTGCGTCGGACGAGCTCTGCAGCCGCTTGGCGCCGGTCTCGATGTCGTCGGCGATCGAGGTCGCGGCGTCGAGGAGGACGGAGCAGGCCCCCAGGGCGAGGACGCACATGACCAGCGCAATGCGGCTTCGAAAACTCATGTTGCCGAAACATAGCGCTTGCCGTAGCCTGGTCACCGATGAGACTCGCAGTCATTGGCGCGCTCCTTCTGATCGCTTCCGCAGCGCACGCCCAGGGTTCACGGGGTGACTGCATCGAAGGCGGTTACTGCGACGTCAACCCGGACACGAGCGCGATCTTTGCGTCCGGATCGAGTGCGGGTGGCACGGCGGTGGATGGGACGATCGTCTTCGGCATCGAGGGCGCTGTCTCGCGGGCCCGGTCCCCGGGGAGCGTGCCCGAGCCCGGTGGCGCGGCGCTCGTCTGCATCGGCCTCATCGGCCTGCTCTGCGCGCGAGTCAGTAAGCCGAGCTGAGATCCGCCGTCACGTTCTGGCCGAGGCCCTTCACGCTCAGCTGATCGGCGCGCAGATGGATGCCGTCGGCCTCGCTGCGCCAGATCCGGAGCCCGTCGAGCTGGATGGAGACCTTCGGCCCGCGCAGCTTCAGGCTCGCGCTCTTATCTTGCGGAGACCACGTCCCCCGACCCGAGAGCCGGACCGGTCCGCCGTTCGTGAACCACTGACCCGTGGCCGCGAGGCCCTTGGCATCGGGTGACAGCGTGAGCTCCAGGTGGATGCCGAGCCTGTCACTGGAGATCTGGTCGGACAGAGTGATCTTTTGCTTCACCTTCTTCCCGTCGATCTTGCCGCTCACAGTCTCACTCACGCTGCGCTGCAGGCTGACGGGATCGATCTGCTCGGAGCACGCGATCCGCAGGGTCGCGTTCGGAAGCGTCGCAGGATCCATGTCGCGAAGCGAGAGCGTGCGGTGCACGCTGATCCGCCGGCCGTTCCCGGAGACCTTGCCGGTGCCTTCGATGCGGCCGTCGGCCACCGTGTTGGGATCGGATTGTCCGAACCCCGCGAAGCGGAGCTTCCCGCCGGCGTCCGCGGTCAGACTGAACGTGGCGTGGACCGAGCCGTAGCTCTCTTCGACCGTGTACGGCGGGTCGTACAGCGGGAACGCGCCGCTGGGCGTCGTGAACACGTAGTCTCCGGACAGACCCTGGTTCGGATCGGGCAGTGGCGGGCAGCCATCCCAGGTGGGCTCGAGCGGGCTCGCCGCGCGCGTGGCGAGTGACACGTCGCCACCCCACGGGTCGTGGTGCGCGATCGACACCGTGCCATCGGCGTCGACGGCGATCGCGCTGTCCTCGCCCGAGTATGTGTCGCCGACCACGGTCTCGGTCTCGAACTGGCCGTCATGGAGGTGCGCGTAGCCGAGCGAATGGTCGGCGAGACGGAGATACGAGATGTGCGGATTGGCGTTCGCGTCGAGCGTGATCTCGGGATTGCGCGAGCCGAGGAGTCCCGTCGGGTCGTAGGGCACGACGAACGGATCGGCGTCCATCGTGTAGAACACCCCGTGACAGCGGTTCGAGCCGTACGCGATGCCG
>DATKAO010000004.1 GCA_035498015.1 Myxococcota bacterium | reverse complement strand
GGGCGCTGACCGTCTCGACTCCGCCATTCGCAGTCATGGTTGCGCTGCTGCGCCGGCTGCTTCCGGAGCCGCACCGCGACGTGTTCCTGTTCGGAGCACTCCTCGTTGCGGGCTCCACTGCGGTCTTCAGCTGGTTCTTCGCTGGCCTGGCGCTGCACGCGGCCACGATGGAGCCTGCGAACGCCCGTGCCTTGCTGGACGTCGCCGTGTTCTTCGGTCCGGTCCTGACCTCTGCAACCACGACGATGATGGCACCGGTCACGCTGCTTGCGCTCGGCGGCCGCGCGGGCCTCCCCCGGTGGCTTGGCGCTCTCGGAGCGGTCGCATTCGTGGAGCAAGCCGTCGAGACGGTGACGATCTTCGGCTCCACGGGCTTCACCCAGCCGGGCGGCCCGATGAACATGCAGCTCGGCGCATCACTCACTGTGGCTTGGATCCTGGCCTTCGGGCTCTGGGGGGGAGTGCGGGGCCGAGCGCAGACGACCGGCTAGTGCTGCGAGGGCGTTCCGTCGGTGGAAGTTCCAGTAGCAGTCAAACTTCGCACCTTGGGAGAGAGCGCATATGAGAGTCAGGGGCATGTCCGGAGGAGTTCTGATCAGCTTGTTTTGCCTTGCGGCCCCGGCGGGTGCCGCTGAGGCGCAGCGCGATGCACCGTCCCAGCTCGTTGCGATGGCGAGCCGGATGATCGCGGCCGCCAATGCGGGCGACGCCAAGGCGATGGCGAGCATGGTCGCCGACGGCGACCACGCCATCATCGACAACTTCCCACCGTTCATCTGGACCGGGTCCAACGCCCTCTCTTCATGGCTGGACGATCTTGCCCGCAACTCGGAAGAGCGCGGGATGACCGACCCGAAGTCCAGGCTCGGAGCGACGAAGTTCATCCGGATCGAGGGCGACCGCGCTTACGTCACCGTCGAGGATCACTTCGCATACAAGCGCAAGGGACGAGCGGTGCGGGAGGATCTCCTCTGGACCTTCGTCGCCACCCAGGCGAGCGGAGACTGGAAGCTGGTGTCTTGGTCGTTCTCGGGAGGAGCGAAGCACTAGGACCTGTCTCCGCCTTCGGTTGGGCGACCACAGGAGCGAGATGCCGAACTTCACTTCATCTGGTCCTAGGTCTGGTCCTAGATCGCCCGGAAGCGGTCTCCTAAGCAGCAGGTCGTGCGTTCGATTCGCGCCGGGGACGCCAGTGACTATGTCCCAGATGATGCGGGGTTCGGTCGCTCGCGCCGCCCATCCGCGAGTCTGGCGCGCGGCCGACTACGGCAGCTTCGGATAGGCAATTGCCGAGACCTTCGTGCACATGAGGTCTCCGATGCCGATCCACATCCAGCTCTGCTCGACGCGAACGTCCGAAAGCACGGAGTCTGGCGCGTGAGCTGCCAGAGTCCGCTGAACGCGGATCAGTTGCGAGTTGAGGCGGAACGGAAGGAAGAAGACCAGCGCACCGCACTCTTCCGCGCGGATCTCTCTCGGGCGGGTGTCGTCGAAGTGTGCGTACTCGATGTCGTCGAGCCGGATCGGATGCACGAAGCAGCCGGCAGTGGCAACGAGCAAGGTCAGTCCAGCCGCGATCGAGATTCTGTGCCGACTCATGAAGAGGGTGACTTCTGCCCGCTCGAGCCGCTCGGCGATTGGACTTCCCGGATCGCGATCCCCTCGAGCATCGTACAGTGGTTGACGCCGACCACCCACCAGTACCAGGTCTCGGTCAGATCGACGTCGACCACAGCCGTGGCACCCGGCATCCGCTGCAGGGCATCCGCATAGGCGCGCTCGAGGCGCGAGTTCATCTCGATCGGAATGAAGGTCAGGAGCAGCGCACCGCAACCCTCGCCCCTCGTCGTCCCGAGTCTCTCGTAGTGCGCGGGCGGACGAGGCGCGACCAGTATTGGCTCCGACGCGCACCCGAAACAGCTCGCCAACGCGATCAGCGAGACACACAGCGAACGCCGCATTGAATCGGATCTTCCTGGAATCGACGCTGCGCTGTCAATCTCCGCCGGGGACGCCGGGTCGTATCGGTGTCACTCTCTCACGGAATCGGCGCTGCTTGCGCCGCGGCTACCGCGGCGTCCCGGTCTGCGGGCGTGAGGAAGCCGGCGGACATTGCGGCGTTTGCGGCTGCCGTGAACTTCGCGACGTAGCTGGCGTGAGTCGCGTACAGCCGGGACAGGGTTGCGCTCGGCAAGGGCGTGAAGAAGCCCGAGAGCAGACACAGCCCGGAGGACCGGAGGGTGTCGTCGTCGATGCTGCCGGTCACGAAGAGCGTGTTCAGGGTGCTCTGGACCAGCGAGATCAGCGACATTGGATCGATGCTGAGACTGTTGGGGTTCTGGATCGAGAAGTTGATTGGCGAGTAGAACTCGCTCGGGGCCTGGATGTCCGGCAAGCGAATGCCGCCCAGCGCGTTGCCGAGCTGATCGCGCTGCACGACGTCGAACACGAAGAAGAAGGTCGTGGTCGAGATGCGCGGCGAGTGAGGCGGCGGGACGCCCAGGCTGAGCCAGTTGTGGAGCGCGACGAGAGCCGCGTCCTCCACTTCGAACAGCGGCATGTTGTTCACTTGGTTGATGCCATCCAGGGGCGTGCCGGTCCCGGTGATCGGGGTGCCGAACTGGCACATCGGGATCGGCACGTTCGGCTGGTCGCGGGCCAGCGTGGCCAGCTCGTAGGTGGCCTCGTGCGCGTCGATGTGGGCCGCGCCCGGCAGCTCCCAGGTGCGCAGATAGCTGTTGTCCGCCTGTCTCGAGAGACCCGCGCCCAGCTCGACGATGTCGCCCTCGGTGTTGAGCTGGATGAACGGCGCGCGGTTGTCGCTGCGAATGAGCGCGGGAATCGGCGAGGTCGCGATCAGCCCGTTGCCGAGCGGAGCCCCCACCGCGGCGCGGCCCACGGCCAGAAAGCCGTCGAACGCGTGCGAGACCGGCTGGATCGCGTTCACGTAGGTGACGATGCGGAACGCCGACTGCGAGTCACCTCCGCCGATGAGCCGCCGGGGGACGAGGCCGCCGAGCAACGTCGCGGCGTTGGCCCGAACCGCCTGCGCCGCCTGGCTGAAGATGTCGTAGGACTGTCCGTCGTTGCTGGCCCCGAGTGAGCCGTAGCGCACGGGGTCCCAGACGGCGAGGTCCTTCATTCCGGCGGCCTGGGCAGTCACTCCCACGTAGGCGTAGCCGTCGCGCAGCGCCTGCTGGTAGATCTGCGACCACAGCGGGTCCTGATCTCCGCCGGTCGTGTCGTTCAGCCACTCGAACACCACGGTGCCGTTGAACTGCGCCGGGTCCGTCGGATAGCGCACGAGGATCCGGGTCGTATAGGGCACGTTCGTCTGCGCGACCGAGACACTCCAGGCGCCGTTGGAGCTCCACAGCCCCCGCTGCTGGTAGACGGTGGCTCCGCCCGACATCTGGAACTCCCGTTCCACGTAGCCCAGCGCCGCGAGGTCGAGCGCCGGCGCCTGCGGGATGACCGCGACCGTGGGGACGGCGTCGTAGGGGTGGCCGTGCAGCCCGATCCCCGCTGGATTCTCGGTCAGCGTGGGCGAGCTCGCTGCGGCGGCAAGGGGCGACGCGGCGACACAGATCAGTGTCAAGACGAGATCGGCGACTCGGGTCACTGCAGCATCCTCCTGGTTTCACGGAGGATTTCCGCACGGCTCCGGTGGCAGCGACAATGCCCGCTTGCGCCGTTCTCTTGTCAGTTCGCGACGACGAGCTGGGAGCGGCGGTATTCGCTGGGGGACTGGCCCGACCATCGGCGGAACGCGCGGGTGAAGGCGGCCGCGTCGGAGAAGCCCAGGCGTGACGCGACCTCGCTCACTCCGATCCGGTCCACGGCGAGGTAGCGGCGGGCGAGGCTCGCGCGCAGAGCGTCGAGGATCGCCTTGAAGCCAGTCCCCTCTCGCTCGAGCTGGCGGACCAGCGTGCGCCGCGACATGTGGAGCAAGGCGGCGATGTGCTCCGCGCTCGGATCGCCACCGGCGAGCTCCGAAGCGAGTCGTTCGCGCACGAGCTGGGCGAGTGGCTCGCAGACGTGCAGCTCGGACACGCGCTGCTCGGCCAACCGGTGCAGCAGGTGGTGCAGCTTGCGGTCGGGCTTGGGGTCGTAGCGATCGACGCGCGCCGCGTCGAAGACGATCGCGTCGTAGGGCGCCGAGAAGCGCAGCAGCGCTCCGGCGAAGACCCGTTCGCACATCGTGCGGTCCTCGGGCTCGTCGTGCATCAGCCAGACCTCGACGGGACTGCCGGAGGCTTCGCGGCTGAAGCCGCGGAAGAAAGAAGCGAGCTGGAAGTCGGCCGCGACGCGGTTCAGCTGCACCCGGCTCGAGAAGCGCAGGATGGCGCGGCGCTCGATGCGTTCGAGCACGATCTCGAGCCCGTCGTTCAAGAGCCGCGAGTAGCGGGCCAGGAGCGGCACGGAGTCGGCGATGCTCGTCGCCGAGCAAGCCAGATACTCGAGCAGGTCGAACTCCCCCGCCTCCGCCTCGAGCGCCGCGTGGAGCCCAAGGTCGGGGTCGCGGGTCAGCGCCACCGCGCCGTCGAGCATGGCGAGCGCGGTCGAGACGGGGATGCGCGCCTCGAGATCGCGCGGCGTGAGGCGCGCAATCTCCTCGGCCGAGAGCGCGCCCCGCCGCTCCAGGACGCGCAAGAAGGGCACGCAAAGGCGCACGGAGAAAGTCTGACTGGGCGCCGTGGGTCCGGACCGGCCGAGCTTCGCCACGCAGCGAGGCTCGGGCAGCGCGCTCGCCAGCGACGGTGCAGCAGCTCGCAGCGTTGAAGTCCCGCGTCGCATCTCCGCTTCTCGCTCCTGCGAAGATACGCCCGCGGCGTACCGCGCGTCTATCTCGGGGCTACCAGCTCCGGATCACCGGCAGAACCTGCTCGCCCAAGAGCCGCAGGCTCTTCTCCGCCGCCGCATCGGGCAGGCCGCCGAAGGTCGGCACGATCGACAGGTTGAACTCGCCGATCAGCTCGCGGCGGGCGCGCAGCTTCTCGAGGATCTGCGCCGGGGTGCCGTAGGCGTTGATCTCCACGAAGCCTCGAGCCGCGTTGTCCACGCCGAAGGCGCCGAGCGCGGCCGCGTTCTCGGCGTAGGACGAGTAACCCTTCTTCTGGAAGTTCTCGACCTTGGTGAACTCGTAGTGACTCACCACCGAGTGGTAGTAGTTCGCAATGTGCTCCTGGGCCAGGTCGCGCGCCTCGCCGGGTGACTCGGAGCAGATCAGGAACTCCGCGAAGGTCGGCGCGGGCGGCGCTGACTTGTGGAACTTCTCCCACGAGCTGTTGAACAGCGCGATGTGCTCCTTGGTCTCGTCCCACGGCTTCTGCACGAACACCATCGGCTTCGCGCCGAGCTCGGCGCACAGCGGCGTGGAGTGCGGCGACATGGCCACCATGTACGTGCGGTCCTTCCACGAGCCGCGCGGCTTCGGGCGCACCTGCACGGGCTTCTGCGGGTAGTACGGGCCGTCGCCGCGCACGATGCCGCTCTCGAGGCCCGCCAGGATCATGCGCGCGGCTTCGGCGAAGCGATCGCGCGCCTCGTTCATGTCGATCTGGAAGCCGTCGTACTCCATGCGCGCCAGGCCGTGGCCCATGCCGAAGATGGCGCGGCCCTTCGACTGGTAGTCGAGCAGCGTCATCTTCTCGACCACGCGCAGCGGGTCGTTCCAGGGCAGGATCACCGCGCCCGTGGCCAGGCCGATGCGGCTCGTCCGTCCCGCCAGGTACGCGAGGATCTGCGGCGTGTCGGGGCCCATCGAGTACCAGTCGAAGTGGTGCTCGACGCACCAGATCGAGTCGAAGCCGAGCGGCTCGGCCAGCTCGGACAGGCGGTACTCGAGATCGAGCACGTGCTCGTCGGTGGTCGACTCGAGGTAGTTCTGCAGCACGAGCTGGAGTCCGATGCGCATGGCGATCTCCTTCGGCGTCGGTCTTGCGACCATACTCCGAAGGAGATCGCGATGCGAACGGCCGGCGACTAGTTGCAGCTGCCCTGCGGACCCGCCTCGCACAGCAGCGGACACGTCGGGCACTTCGGACCTGCAGGGAATCCGACCAGGAGCTTGAAGCGGGCAGTGTCTGCGGCGTTGATGTTGTTCGCGGCGCCCGGGTCGTTCTGCTTGGTGTCCAGATCGAAGATGGCGCAAGCGATCTTCCCGTTGGTCCCGCACTTCTTCGCGGTCCTGTCCTGGTTCACCGCGGTCTTGAACTGATTGGTGTCGGCCGCGTTCACGTTGATGCCTTGCGTGGTGAGTGGGAAGTCTCCGTCGCACACGTTGCCGAAGCCGTCGTGGTCGTCGTCGCGCTGCCCGCCCGTGAGCGTGGCCCAGGGGTTTGCGGTCAGGAAGGTCGGGCTGACTCGGCGATTGCTCACCAGCTGGCAGTTGTCACAGGCGTCTCCCACCGTGTCGCCATCCGTGTCGGCCTGGTCGAAGTTCGCAGTGACCGGGCAGTTGTCGCACGCGTCGCCGACCAGGTCGCCGTCCGAATCCGTCTGGTTGGGATCCGGCACGCTCGGGCAGACGTCGCCGAAGTCGGCGACGCCGTCGCCGTCGGAGTCACTGTCGTCGCGGATGTCCGCCTCGGTCGGGCTGTTGCCCGGCGGGGAGAGCCACGGCGTGCGCGGGAAGAACGGATTGGTGGTGCGGAGCCGCGTGCGCCAGCGACACGATGGGCCGCCGAGAAGGATTCCGGTGTTGCAGTGAGACTCCACGTCGATGAAGTCGGTGGCCCCGGAGTCTTGCAGCGCCGAGAGGAACGTCGGCAAGCCCCCGTCGAAGGGCTGTCCTCCGATCTTGGTCTGGACCTCCTGCCTCACGCGCGTCCGCCCCGCAGCGCTCCGCGGCAGGCTGCGAACGTTGAAGAGCCGGGCGTCGGCGGGGTTGGTCGCGCCCAGCAGAGCGAGCGGCGGACCCACCGGATTGTCGTGAGTCATGCGCGGAATGCGCGGCGTGCCCTGGCTTCCCCCGCCGAAGTTGACGAACACCGCGCCTGAGGTGGAAAGATTGCCTCGGGGGACGGTGAACGCACCGATCAGAACGTCTGCGAAGCCATCGCCGTTGAAGTCGAAGTCGTCGGCGACGTCGCGGCCGAAATCCGCGGTGACCGCCCCGGCCGGAGCCGGCAACGGCAGTGTCACGCTGCGGGTGACATCAAGGCCCGTCGGGCTGCCGAGAAATGCGAAGGCTCGCCCTTCGAACGGGGCCGCACCGTCGCTGAACCACTGCTGGCCGACGACTAGATCGCCGAATCCGTCCGCATCGACGTCGCCGCCGCCGCCAATGCCGGCGCCGAAGCGGCCGCCCGCTTGGGTCCCGGCGAGCGTGATCGCGGGCGCCGCGCCGGGCAGCGTCGGGCCGCCGTTGAACACTCGAACGCGCCCTTGTTGCGCTCCGATGGTCACGCTGTACTCCGCTTCGCCGACGGCCACGTCTGCCAGCGTGTCCCCATTCACGTCACCGGCACAGGCGACCTGAATGCCGTTGTCATCGGCGCCCTGGTCGCTCAGGAGCACGGCGAACGGTGTCGAGCTGAGGCCGTTCTTCTGGCCGAGAAACACGAAGGCCGCGGGCGCACCATTCGTGAAGGTCGTCGCTGCGACGATCACGTCGGAGCGACCGTCGCCGTCCACGTCGCAAGCGCCGGCCAGGTGGGAGCCGAAGTGCTCGTTCGACTGGGTGCCGCTCTTCGTCCAGGCCGGAGCCATGAGCGGCCCGCCATTGCGGGTGCCGAGATACAGCGAGACCGTCCCCGCGCCGCCGTTCGCCAAGGGCGCGCTCACGAGCAGGTCGGCCAGGCCATCCCCGTTCACATCGCCAGCGTTTGCGACCGCGCTCCCGAGCTCACTGCCGTCGATCAGCGAACTGAGAGTCTGATTCGGATCCGCGGAGAGCCCGGTCGCGCTTCCGAGATAGACGTTCACGATCCCGGCGTCCGGGTGAGTCAAGAAGCGTTCGCTGGTCGTGAAGTGGGGCGCGCCGACGGCCACGTCGGCAAATCCGTCCCCGTTGAAGTCGCCGCCTCCCGCAAGGCTCCAGCCCAGCTGCGCTCCGGCCTGGTTGCCCTCGTGGCCGGCCGGGCTGGTCGTGGGGGGCACCGTGCAATCCGGAGTACAGGGACCGCCCAGGACGACCATGAAGCGACCTTCCTGTGAGTCGGGATCGGCGAAGAACGGCTGCCCGACGACGAAGTCGCTGAAGCCGTCGCCGTTGATGTCCCCCGCGGCCGTCGCACCGATGCCGAAGCCTGTCCCGTCCTGCCCGGTCGTGGCATCACCGTAGAGCGAGAACTGTGACTCGGTCGCGGTCGGGTCGCCCGTGCTTGCGAAGACCTGAATCTTGGCTGCGAAGTCGGCGCCGGTGGTCGGGCCCTGGCCGACCATGGCGACCTCGGAGAAACCGTTCCCGTCGACGTCTCCCGCGGTCGCCACTCGCGAGACGGACTGGAGGCTGAATTGCGGGAATTGGGGAGCAACCACGATCGGCGCGGGTATGGGACCCGCCATCCTCCCGAGGAAGACATTGGCGTTCCCGTCGATGTCCGAGACGTTGGGCTGAGCCAGGATCAAGTCGGCCAACCCGTCTCCATTCACGTCCCCTGCCGTCGCCGCCGACGCGGTGTTCGAGTCGGGATGGCTCACCGTTGCGGACCACGGAGACACAGCGGTCAAATTGGGTGTCGGGCCGCCGGACCCGAAGAACAGCTTGAAGGACGGAGTGCTGCTTTCGTCGGTCGCCAGGATGTCGGCGAAGCCGTCGCCGTTCACGTCACCGCTGATCGCAACGGTGGTGCCCAGGCCCTGGGTACCGTTCACCCGGGCCTGGGCGTTTGCCTCGGTGCCCGGGGTTGCCGTGAAGTTGGAACCTCCCGTGTACAGGAACACGGAGCCGCCGGACGCCGATTCGTTCGGTGCGCCCACCACGAGGTCGTAGGTGCCATCGCCGTTCACATCACCGCTGGCGGAGACAGACTCGCCGAAGCCGTGTCCGGCTACACCACTGGCGGTCCACGAAGGGACGGCCTGGTTGTCTCTGGGCCGCGTGGCCCACTGACTCCGCGTCTCGCCTGTCCAGACGAA
The DNA here is from genome assembly GCA_035498015.1 of Myxococcota bacterium. NCBI lineage: Bacteria > Pseudomonadati > Myxococcota > Myxococcota bacterium. Next base: position 26,182 of record DATKAO010000004.1, on the reverse strand, counting down.
CACGTGGTCCGCAATGGGGCTGCTCACGACCAGATCGTCGATGCCATCGCCGTTCAAGTCTCCTGCGGACATCGACAAGCCGAATCCGAGACTCCCGGTGGCCGACCAGTCGGCGCTCAGCAAGGACACCACGCCTCGAGTGTTGAAGCTCGAGGACCCGAACCACACGAACACCTGCCCGACGTCTCCAGGGCCCAGTCCGGGCATGCCGACGGCGAGATCGGAGATGCCGTCTCCATCGAGGTCTCCGACGGCAAACGAGCTACCGAAGTGATCGAAGTCGATGATGCCCTGAACGACGAAGCCCGGGGTCGTCGAGAGACCAGAGCTCGAGCCGAAGAACACGCGCGCGGTCCCGTGTTCGGTGCGCGGGACGACGAACGGGATGTCCTCATGTGAATCGATCACGACCAGATCGCTGAAGCCGTCGCCATTCAAGTCGCCGCCGGGGCCGATCTGGACCTCGTTCGAGAGGGTGTGAGCCGGGAGCACGATCTCCGTAGCCGTCGAGGCGATCGGATCGATCGTGATCGGGTAGACCGCGCGTGAGTCGTCGACCACGAGCTTCAGGCGCTCGCCCGAAGCTTCCAGCCGGGCCCCGAGCGTGGTGCCGCGGGAGTCCCAGGCGCGCACGTCGCGCAGCGCGATTCGGTCCGGGCAGCCGGACCGCGCGAAGGCGAAGCCATCGCCGCTCGGGCCGCGCGAGACCCCGGGAGACGTGGTGACCGCGAGCGCGAGCTCGAGCGGCCTGGATCCTGGCGCGATGCGCTGCTCGAGATCGAAGCCCTGCTCCAGCCCGCGCGCGTCGTTCACGTACCACTCGGTCATTCCCAGGCCGCCGTAGTGGAGCTGCGCGCTGTTTCCGGAGAAGTCGACCTCGGCGCGGCCGGGCGAGCGGAGCTCGGAGCCGCGCGAGACCGACGCGAGGCGAAGACCGACCGCCAGCGTGGCGTTCGAGCCCCGGCACGCCGTGAGGCTTACGCCGCTCGCGGAGACACTCGCGTCGAAGCGACGCCCCGCGTTCGGGGCAACGGCGCTCCCTCCGGCCGCGCGAAACACAAACTCAGCCGAGTCGCTCACAAGAGCGCGCGCTGGCGAGGCCAGCAGCGTCAGGGTCATTGCGAAGCGAAACAGTCGGTGACCGCTTTCGATCCTCATCGCCTGACTCCTCCATCGAGTCTGTGACTCGCACGGAAGGCTATGAGGGCGATGGGCCGGGTTCCATGAGTATTTCTTTCAGATTAGGGCCGGTTAATCGAAAGACGCGCCACCGGCTCCGAATCACCGGCAGGAGCTTCTCACCGATCAACTTTAAGCTTTCTCGGCGCTGCATCTCGCACACCGGCGAGCGCGGCGCGCAGCCTTGCCGCGGCGAGCGACACGAAGTGCTTCACCTTCGGGCGCGGCGTGCGGCCTTCGCGGTGGAGCACGGTGGCCGGCACCGCCGGCGGCTCGAAGCGCTCGAGCAGCGGCACGAGGCGGCCGTCGGCGACTCCCGCCGCGGCCTGGTACGAGAGCACGCGCGTGACTCCCACGCCCGCGAGCGCGGCCTCGAGCGCGGCGTCGGCCGTGGTCACGACCAGCCGGGGGCGCAGCCCGACCGGAAGCGCACGCCCGGCCTGGCGGAACAGCCAGCGCTCGGCCGACTCGATGCCGCTGAACGCGATGCAGTCGTGGCCGGCGAGCGCTTCGGGTGACTCCGGCGTGCCGCGGGCGCGCAGGTACTCGGGGCTCGCGCACACGATGCGGCGGATCGAGCCCACGCGGACCGCCACGAGCGCAGAGTCGGGCAGCGCGCCGATGCGGACGGCCACGTCGATGCCCTCGTCGATCAGCTCCGCGTTGCGGTCGCCGAGCAGGAGCCGCACGTCGACGCGCGGGTGCTCGCGCAGGAACTGGGCCACGACCGGCACCACGTGCAGGCGCCCGAACATCACGGGCGCAGTCACTACGAGCGGGCCCGACAGCTCGTCGCGCGCGCCGGTGATCTCGCGCTCCGCGGCCTCGAGCTCCGCCACGATGCGCGCGCAGGCCTCGCGGTAGCGCGCGCCGGCGTCGGTGAGCGCCATGCGCCGCGTGGTGCGCGAGACCAGCCGCGCCCCCACGTGCTTCTCGAGCGCGGCGATCCGCCGGCTCACCGTGGCGACCGGCAGGCCCAGCCGCCGCGCTGCCGCCGAGAGACTCCCGGCCGAGGCGACGGCGAGAAACACGCGGATGGCGTCGAGCTGGTCCACGGCGCGCGATTATTGCGCCGGAAGCAAAGCAGTTTCACGGCCGCCGCGGATACCCCGGAAACGCCGGAGCATCAGACTGTCACCATGAGTGAGTCCAAGATCTTCAGTCCCGCCGTCCGCGACGTGCAAGTGCGCAGAGGCTCGCGCGCGGCGTACGAGAAGCTCGAGGCGCGGGGCGGCTTCGGCTCGCTCGTCACGCCCGAGCTGGCCGAGTTCATCGCGGCGCGCGACAGCTTCTTCCTGGCGACGGCCGGCGCGGACGGCCAGCCCTACGTGCAGCATCGCGGCGGGCCGCCGGGGTTCTTGAAGGTGCTCGACGACCGCACCCTCGCCTTCGCCGACTTCCGCGGGAACCGCCAGTACATCACGGTCGGGAACCTGTCGGAGAACGAGCGCGCGTTCGTGTTCCTGATCGACTGGGCCGAGCAGCGGCGCATCAAGCTCTGGTGCCGCGCGCGTGTGGTCGAGGACGATCCCGCGCTCTTGGCACGGCTCGCCGACCCGAGCTACGAAGCACGCCCCGAGCAGGCGATCGTGCTCACCGTGGAGCACTGGAACGAGAACTGCTCGCAGCACATTCCGCAGCTCCTGCCCGTGCCGGACGTGGCGCGCGCGTTCGAGGCGCTGAAGCAGGAGAACCAGGAGCTCCGGGCGCGACTCAGCGCCGCCGACGGCTGAGGGCCTGTTCCATTAGGACATCCTAATCAACAGGCAGTGGAGCTCGCGTGGCCGGCGCCCGGGCCCCCGGCGAGCAGGTGCCGGAAGCTCGAGCGCCAGCGTGGAGCGAGGAGAGCGGAGCTACTGCTTGGGCGTCGCCGCCTGGGCCTGCGTGCCCGTGGTCTTCGCGTTGTGCTTCTTGTGGTAGATGGCGCGGCTGGTCTTGTTCTCTCTGCGATTGAGCTGGCGCTGCTCGGCCTTGGTCAGGTGACCGTTGTGCGCCGCCATGTCGGCTTCCTTGGTCTTCTCGATGTTCGCCTCGCGCTTCTCCAGGTGCTGGGCCTCCTGGGGAGTCAGCGAGCCCTTCTCGATGCCCTTCCCGATCCGGTCCTGCTGGTTCGCCTGGCGCTTCTGCACCTCGGTGACACGCGGGTGGCCGGGATCGACCGGGCTGTTCGTGGAGTCGTCGGCACGGGCAGCAAACGAGAGAGCCAGACTTCCCGCTGCCACGACCAGGAAGAGGCTGAGCTTGTGTTTCATCATGGCCCTTCAAACCCTCCAATGGCGCCCGGGTTGCGCGCACGCAGCGAGCGCGCAGGCGACGTGCAGAGTGTGTCGCCTGTCACTCGGCGCGGGCGGGTCCGCGCGCGTTGCATGCGAGTTGCATCGGCACGGACCGTCGCCAGCTGGCGGAGGGTCTTCGGGAGATTTCTCTCATCTCCGCCGGCAAGCGGAGTCAGTGCAGTGCGACGAACCGTTGCCGAGCGTCCACCTGGATCTCGCGAGTCACGCGCCGCCCGCCGGGAAACTCTGCGGCCAGGCGGTGGGTGCCCGGCACCAGGGCGCGCCGCAGCGGCGTGGCGCCCAGGTCGCTCACCGCCGAGTTCGCCTCGCCCCGCGTGCGCGAGCTGCTCGAGGTCGCGCGCTCGAGTTCGCCGCCCTGAAGCGCGATTCGTCCGCAGCGCTTTGTAGATTCGGTACGCGCTCCGCGAGCGTTCGCGGTGCGACCGCGCAGTAACTCGCGCGCACCAGGTCGGCCACTTCCTCCCAGTCGACCGGGCCGCGGTCGAGCCGCAGCGCGCCCCAGCCGCGCGGACCGATGTAGGCGGGCAGGTAGAAGTGCTCGGGGTCGGCTTCCGCCCGCTCGTGCGCCTCGCCGAGCTCGGCCTTCCAACACAGCGACACGATCCCGTCGCCGTGGTGGTCGTCGAGGAAGTACGCGAATACGCGCTTGCGCACGCGGAAGGTGGCGTGGCTGCCGTGCCGCTCGGCGGTTGCGTCGGGCAGCGCGAGACACAGGCGCGTGAGCCGGGCCAGCCGGCGGTCTTCGCTCACGGTGCCAGCCTAGCACCGCGTTCGCGTTTGACTTCCGTCCGTTGTACTGGACAGAATGTCCAATATGACGGAGGAGGCGCTCGACGCGCGCATCGCCAGCCGGGTTCGCTCCCTGCGCGCGGAGTCGGGTCTCACGCTCGACGCGCTCGAGGCGCGCAGCGGAGTGAGCCGCTCGATGCTCTCGCTGGTCGAGCGCGGCGAGAGCAGCGCGAGTGCCGTCGTGCTCGACAAGATCGCGACCGGGCTGGGCGTCGTGCTCGCCTCGCTGTTCGACGACGCGGCCGCGCCCGCGAGCCCGGTGTCGCGACCTGCCGATCGCACGCCCTGGCGCGACCCGGAGTCCGGCTACGTGCGGCGCAACGTCTCGCCCGCGGGCTTCCCCTCCCCGATCCAGATCGTCGAGGTGGTGTTCCCGCCGGGCGCGCGAGTCACCTACGAGACGGGCGCACGCGAGCCCGCGGTCCACCAGCAGGTGTGGCTGCAGGAGGGCCGCATCGAGGTCACAGTCGGCCGGGTCACCCATCGACTCCAGAGCGGCGACTGTCTCGCGATGCGGCTGGACGCGCCCGTCTCCTTCCGCAACCGCACGCGGCGGGCGGCGCGCTACGTGGTCGTGATCGCCAGCGTGCGCGCCCGCGCGCCCAGGTCGCGACGTGACTGAGCGCTTCGAAGTGCGCCGGCTCGAAGCCCTGGGCGAGCACGAGCTCGACGGCTTGTGCGACGTGCTGGTCGACTGCGTGCAGGGCGGTGACTCGGTGGGGTTCATGCTGCCGATGACCCGGGCCAAGGCCGAAGCCTTCTGGCGCGGCGTCGCGGCGAGCCTTGCGCGCGGCGAGCGGGTGCTCTTGGCGGCCTTCGACCCGGCGGGCGCGATCGTGGGCACGGCGCAGGTGGTGTTCGCCCAGCCCGAGAACCAGCCACACCGCGGCGACCTGGCCAAGATGCTCGTGCACCGGCGCGCGCGGCGGCGCGGTGTGGGCGCGGCGCTGCTCGCCGCTTGCGAGCGCGCGGCGCTCGAGGCCGGCCGCAGCGTGCTCGTGCTCGATACCGCGAGCCCCGACGCCGAGCGGCTCTACGCCCGCGGCGGCTGGCAGCTGTGCGGCCGCATTCCGGGCTACGCCCTCATGCCCGACGGGCCGCTGTGCGCGACGACGATCTTCTTCAAGTCGCTGCCGCGCTGAGTGAGCGGACGCTCATCGAAGCGACACCCTCCGGTGTCGCGCGCCGGGCCGCGGTGAGCGCGCGCCGGAATGCCGGATCGGGAAGGGAGCCTCGTCCTGGCCAGACCGCGCGCGCGCACCGGGCCGTTCGCGCTCGAGTGTAGGCGCCGGCTCGTCTCCCGAACCTGGGATTTTCCTGGGATCGCCGGGCTGCCTCGAAGTCGGGCATCGCTCCGCCCAGTCCCTGGACTCACCGCACGCGCGCGCCCCGGCGCGGCGTCCTGGGCCCCTGGCAAGCGAATTGCTCTGAGTCGCGCGCGGGGACGGAAAGTCACCCGCGAGGGCAGGTGAAGAAAGTCGAGGCGATCGTCAGCACCTCAAAGCTCGAAGAGGTACGCATCTCACTGGGACGCGTAGGGGTGGAGGGGATGACGGTCACCGAGGTGCGAGGCTACGGCCATGAGCGCGGCCATACAGAGCTGTATCGCGGTGCAGAGCACGAGGTGATTCTGGTTCCCAGGGTCAAAGTCGAGATCGTCGTGGAGGACGGGCGCGTGCCAGCTCTGGTGGAAGAGCTGGTGCGCGTGACGCGGACCGGGCGCATCGGTGACGGGAGGATCTTCGTGCTTCCCGTCGAAGATGCCGTGCGGATCCGCACGAGTGAGCGAGGCAGAGATGCTCTCTGACTTCGCAGCGGGGAAGATGTGACCGAACGGGGAGTTTCAACAGATCCAACTTCAGCCTTCAACAGGCGGCGCAAGCTGCGCCGCTGGCTCAGTGCCATAGCGACCGCGGCGCTCGGCACGGCGTTCTTCTGTGCGCACCGTGTCAGCGCCGACGAGGAGGCCACGCCACCCGCGCCCGCAGCCGCTGCGGCACCCGCGGACGCCGCGCCAGCGACGCCGCCAGTCTCGGCAGAAGCACCTGTCCTGCCGGCTTACTTCGCGGGCGCCAACGCCGATCCTGCCAAGCCCGTGTGGCCCGACCCGACGGGCAGCGCCGCCGGTGTCTGGGCGACTCCGGCGGGTGACGGCAAGGGAGACACTCCTGCGACCATGACGGTCGGGGACGTGTACGACCGAGTCACTCACAACCTGTTCGCCGTCAACATGGTCTGGACGCTGGTCACCGGCTTCCTGGTCATGTTCATGCAGGCCGGGTTCATGTACGTCGAGACCGGGCTGTGCCGCGCGAAGAACGCGGCGCACACCTCGGCCATGAACTTCATGATCTACCCGCTGGGCTGCTTCGCGTTCTGGGCCTACGGCTTCGCGCTGGGCTGGGGCAACTGGTTCAACGGCCCCGTCGCTCCAGGCTGGTACGCATCGCTCGGGCCCGGTCTCTCGGCCTTGAACGAGGGCTGGGGCCTCGGCGGCACCGGCAACGGCGTGTTCACCTACGGGATCCTCGGGCTGAAGGGCTTCTTCCTGTCACCGTCCGTCGGCGACGTGTCGGTGCTCGCGATCTTCTTCTTCATGATGGTCTTCATGGACACGACCGCGACCATCCCGACCGGCGCGATGGCCGAGCGCTGGGCGTGGAAGAACTTCTGTCTCTACGGACTGTGGGTGGCCCTGCCCTACTGCATCTACGCGAACTGGATGTGGGGCGGCGGCTTCCTGGCCCAGGGCGGTGTGAACTGGGGCCTGGGTCACGGAGCGGTGGATTTCGCGGGCTCCGGCGTCGTGCACGGCATGGGCGGCATCATCGGGCTCGCGGGCGCGATGGTGATCGGCGCGCGCATCGGGAAGTACGACGCGAAGGGGAAGCCACTGGCGCTGCCTGGTCACGACGTGCCGATGGTCGTGCTGGGCACGTTCATCCTGGCGTTCGGCTGGTTCGGGTTCAATCCGGGCTCCTCGCTGGCCGGCACCGATCTGCGCATCAGCTACATCGTGGTGAACACGATGCTCGCCAGCGTGACTGGTGCGCTGGGCGCTATGCTCGCGCTCTACGCCAAGGGCCTGAAGCCTGACCCGACCATGCTGTGCAACGGCATGCTCGCGGGCCTGGTCGCGATCACCGCTCCGTGCGCGTTCGTCGACCCGTGGGGCGGCGCCGTGATCGGCGCGGTTGCGGGCGTGCTGGTCGTCTACTCCGTGTTCTTCTGGGAGGCGCGCGGCATCGACGATCCGGTCGGCGCCATCTCGGTGCACGGCGTGAACGGCCTCTGGGGCGTGCTCTCCGTCGGCATCTTCGCGACGGGTCAGTACGGCGCCGGCTGGAACGGCGTGGTGCGCCCCGAGATGGTGGCGAAGTACGGCGCCGACGGCGTGCGCGGCCTGTTGTACGGCGATGCCTCGCAGCTCGTCATGCAGTCGGTCGACTGTGTCGTGCTGGCGGTGTTCGGCTTCGCGATGGCCTACGCCTGGTTCAAGCTCTCCAACCTGATCACCCCGATCCGCGTCTCGAAGGAGACCGAGCTCGAGGGTCTCGACGGTCCCGAGATGGGCACGCTCGCCTATCCCGACTTTGCGCTGCACAGCAGCGGAAGGACGTTGGCCGGGTAGCGGGCGTGTAACGGCCGGCGCGAGAGACTCGTCTCTCGGCTCTCTCGCGCCGGCGTTCTCGTCGTATCATGCGCGCGTGCGAACCACGCGCGCATGTTTTTTTCTGTGCGCCGCGCTCGCGCTCGCCGCGTGCGCGCGCAAGAGCGCGACCGATCCCGCGCCCTACGACGCCGGGTTCCGCGGCCCGGGGCGGCTCGTGCTGTTGTTCGAGAACGCCGACCCGCAGGTGCCGCGCGTGCTCGTGGTCCACGACCGGAACGGCGCGCGCGCGCTGCGCGTGACGAGCCCGCGCGCCGCGCGCTGGATCTCGTCTTCCGCGCTGATCGTGAGTCAGGAGCTCCCGCCCGACGAGGAGTACGGCCTGCCGCGCACCCAGTTACTCCGCGTCGATGCCGACACGGGCGCGGTCGAGCCGTTCGCGCGCCCGGCGCGCTGGTTCGACGCCGAGCCCGACCCGCGCGGCGAGAAGCTCGCGGCCGGCGTCGAGACCGACGACCAGGGACAGAGTGAGCTGGTGCTGCTCTCGCTGCGCTCGAAGGGCGAGCGGCCGCTGTTCGACGCGCCGCGCGCGCTCGACCGGCCGCGCTGGAGTCCCGACGGCGCGGACCTGGTCGTTCTGCAGACGGTGTCCGACCCCGACGGCGCCGATTCGGCCACCGGCATGTCGTTCCAGGGTCAGGAGGTCGCGTTCCCGCGCCTGTACCGCGTGGCGTCGAACCTCACGGGCAAGCTCGTGCTGCTGCGCGATGGTGACCCGGGCGGACCGCTCGCCGCGGGCGGCACGCTGCCGCTGTGGTGGGACGCGCGCGGCGTCTACGCGCGGCAGCGGCGCGGGCTCGTGCGCTGCGATCCCGAAGGCAGCGGATGCCAGCTCGTGTTCAGTCCGGGTGGAGAGAAGCGCGTCTTCGAAGGCCGCCCCGTCGGTGCGGACCAGGCGCTGGTGCTGGTCCGCGACCACGCGGAAGAGCTCGACGCCGAGCTCCCGCAGCACCTCTACCGCGTCGAATTGAACACCGGCAACGCACAGCCCATCTACCAGGCGCCCCACGACGTATTCCTGTCCGAAATCGACTGGGTAGCCGGGCCCTGATCGCTCTGCCGCGCTCGCTATCCACGCGATGGGGTTTGGGTCTAGAATGGCGCGCCGCTCGCGCTCCGACCGAGTGGCCAAGGAGGGATTTCGAATGCGACGTTTGGCTCTAGCGCTTGCGCTTTGCCTCTCACTGCCCGGATCGGGATTCGCGCAGGAGAAGAAGGCGCAGGACGTTCTTCCCACGACGCCCTTCAAGGAGGGCGACACCATCACCTTCGCGCAGGTGGACAAGCTCAAGGACTTCCTGCCGACCGAGTTCTGGGACAACCGCGAGTTCTTCTTCTACGAGGGCATGCAGCTCGAGATCGGTCCCACGCTGCGCAAGTACGGCGCCGCCGACGCGTACAACGCGATGACCGAGAAGAACAAGGGCAAGGCCAAGATCGGCCAGGACGGCGCGCTCGAGGACTACCACGGCGGTCTGCCCTTCTTGAACGAGTCGATCGACTGCAAAGGTGACCCGAACGCCGGCGCCAAGATCATCTGGGACTTCCTGAAGACCTGGAACGGCGATGGCGCGCGCTCGAGCTGGTCGTACACCTACTGGGACCGCGGCGAGCAGCTCCCGCTGTACTACGAGGGCACGGCCAAGGTGATCGCGCTCGCGAACCGCGTCGAGCCGCAGTACGCCGAGAACGACGGCGACATCTTCCCGCAGGAGAAGCGGAACTCCGCGTTCGGCATCGAGGTCGAAGCGCCGTTCGACGCGCGCGGCATCCTCGTGCTGACCTACCGCTACAAGTCCGCCGATGGACCGCTGAAGCAGATGAAGAACGACGACACCTGGGTGTACGTCCCGGATCTGCGCCGCGTGCGCCGCATCTCGTCGGCCCAGCGCACGGACTCGGTGCAGGGCACCGACTTCACGATGGACGATCTGCGCAGCTTCTCGGGCATTCCGCCCCAGTACGAGTGGAAGTGTCTGGGCGAGAAGACGGTGATCGCGCCCATGAACACCAAGACACTCGCCTACCCGTACACCGATACCTACAACTTCGGCCCGTACGGCTTCTCCTACGCGAGTGACCGCTGGGAGGTGCGCAACGCGTGGATCGTCCGCTTCATCCCGAAGAACGAAGACCACCCGTACCACCACAAGGACATCTACATCGACAAGGAGACCTTCGAGCCGCTGTACAGCTTCGCCTACGACCGCAAAAAGGAGCTGTGGAAGGTCATCTGGCACAACCACCGCTACAGCGAGGACTGGGACGGCAAGGTCAACAAGGACCCGAAGGCCGAGAACGGCGTCTGGTATCCCGGCTGGGAAGGCGTCGACAAGCCGAACGACAACCGCATCGTCTCGGACATCATCGTGAACGTCCAGACGGGCACCGGAAACCGGATCGAGTTCTGGAACAGCGAAGGCACTCCGTTCTCGACCAAGGGCAAGGTGCGCGGCTACATCGACATCGGCCGGCTGAACAAGGGCCGCTGACTCAAAACTGACTCCAGGTTCCCTGGAAGGGGCCCGCCGGTGGCGACACCGGCGGGCCTTTTCGTTCCTGTCGCGGTTGCGATTCAGTCACTCGAAACGCTGTGTCTCGGGTTCCCCGCGGCCGATAGGTGTAACGCCGTTACACCATGCCAGCCGAACGCTCCAAGACCCGGTCCACGCGGCGCGCCATCCTCGACGCGACCGCCGAGCTCTTGTTCGAGCGCGGCGCAGACCAGCTCACGATCCGCCGCGTGGAGGAGCGCTCGGGCTGCCGCGCGCCCACGATCTACCACTACTTCCACGACAAGACGGGCCTGATCGACACGTTGCTCGAGGAAGGCTGCGCTCGGCTGCTCGCGGTGCTGCGCCGCGTGCCGCAGAGCGACGACCCGGTCGCCTACCTGCGCGCGCTGGCGCGCGCCTACGTGGAGTTCGGGCTGCGCAACCCGACTCACTACGCGCTGATCTCGGCGCCGCGTGACTCGGTGCGGCTCCTGCCCTCGGCGGAGGCCGCGCGGCTGATCGTGTTCGGCGCGCTCGAGGCGGCCTGCGAGGCGCGCGCGGTGCGCGCCAACCGCGAGGCCATGTTCCAGGCGCTGTGGGCCATGCTGCACGGGGTGGTCTCGCTGTGTGTGAGTCGCCCGGACCACCCGTGGCGCCCGGAGCTGCTCGATCTCGCCCTCGACACGATCGAGCGCGGCATCCTGCACGGCGAGGCGGCGCGATGAGCCGCGCGCGCGTCGCCTTCGCGCTCAGCGCCGGGCTGGCGCTGGCGGCCTGCGGGCGCCGCGACGCGAGCGAGGCTGCTCCGCCGCGCAGCGTGGTGCTGGCGCCGGTCACCGTGCGCGACGTCGAGGAGCGCGTGGCGGCCACCGGGCAGATCCTGGCCAAGCAGCGCGCCGACGTCGCGGCCCAGGTGGCGGGCGAAGTCACCGCGATCCGGGTCGACGAGGGCCAGACCGTGGGCGAGCGCGAGGTCGTGATCGAGATCGACCCGGACCGGCACGCGCTCGACCTCGACCGGGCGCGCGCGCGTCTGTCCGAGGCGGGCTCGGGGCTGCTCGAGGCGCAGCGCGCGAGTGAGCGCGTGCGCGCGCTGGCGCAGAAACACGTGGCGTCGAAGGCGCAGCTCGAGTCGTCCGATGCGGCGCTCGCCGCCGCACGCTCGCGCGTGCAGGCCTTGCAGGCCGACCTGTCGGCCGCCGAGAACGCGCTCGCCGACTCGCGCGTGGCCGCGCGCTTCGCCGGCGTGATCGGGCGGCGCTTCGTCTCGCGCGGCGAGTTCGTGCAGCCCGGCCAGAAGCTGTTCGAGCTCGTGTCACTCGACCCGGTCGAGGTCGAGTTCAGCTTGCCCGAGTCGGATGCCGCGCGCCTGCGCCTGGGGCTGCCGCTCGACGTGTCGGTGGCGCCCTACCCCGGCCAGCTCTTCCACGGCGAAGTCACGATGATCTCGCCGGTGATCGACGAGCGCACGCGCACGCTGCGCGTGAAGGCCGGGCTCGCGAACCCGGACGGCCGGCTGCGGCCGGGGCTGTTCGCGCGCGCCGACCTGGGCATCGCAGAGCGCCCCGGCGTGCTGCTCGTGCCCGAGGAGGCCGTGCTGCAGCGCGCCGACGGCCAGGTCGTGTTCCGCGCCGTCGACGCGGGCACGCGCGCACAGCGCCGCAAGGTCGAGCTCGGGCCGATCAAGGACGGCATGGTCGAGATCCGCGCCGGCCTCGAGCCCGGCGACACGGTGATCGTGCGCGGTCACTCGGCGCTGGTGGAAGGCGCCGCGATCGCAGCGCGCAACCCCGACGGCTCGGCCGTGCTCCCGGCTTCCGAAGTGACCCGGCCGTGAGTCTCTCCGACCTGTGCATCCAGCGCCCGGTGCTGACGCTCATGCTCACGCTGTCGCTGGTCGTGTTCGGCGTGCTCGGGTATCTCGAGCTCGGCGTGGACCAGATGCCGAACATGGAGTTCCCCGTGGTCACGGTGATGGCCCAGCTCGAGGGCGCGAGCCCCGAGACCATGGAGGAGGACGTCACCGAGGTGCTCGAGGAGAATCTGAACACGATCGGCGGCCTGCGCTCGCTCAAGTCCACCACCATGGCGGGCGCGACCATGATCACCGCCGAGTTCGAGCTCGAGCGCGACATCGACCAGGCGGCCCAGGACGTGCGCGACAAGGTTGCGCGTGCCCGCGCCACGCTGCCGCGCGAGCTCGAGCCGCCGATCATCGACAAGCGCAGCCTGACCTCGAGCCCGATCATCTGGCTGCCGCTCAACACCGACCGCTCGCCGGTCGAGACCACCGAGTACATCAAGTACACGCTGAAGCCCGTGCTCGAGACGATCAACGGCGTCGCCTCGACCGAGATCTTCGGCAAGCGCGAGCGCGCGATCCGCATCTGGATCGACGGCGAGGCGCTGCGCGCGCGCGGCCTGTCGGTGATGGACGTGGTGGGGGCGCTAGAGCGCGAGCACGTCGACGTGCCCGGCGGCAGTCTCCAGAGTCACGCGCTCGAGTACGCGCTGAAGACCGAGGCCGAGTTCCGCTCGGTGGCCGAGCTGCGCGACCTGATCGTGGCCGAGGCCGACGGCGCGCCCGTGCGGCTCTCCGACGTGGCGCGCGTGGAGGACGGCGCCGAGGACGAGCGCTTCATCGCGCGCTTCAACGGCGCGCCCGGTGCCGGCATCGGCATCATGAAGCAGTCGCGCGCGAACACGGTCGAGATCGCGAACCGCACCCACGACCAGGTCGACCTCTTGCGCAAGGACATGCCGGAGGGTCTCTCCTTCCCCGAGCGCGACCAGGTGATCGACTTCTCGACGTCGATCCGCGAGTCCGTGGCCGAGACCCAGTTCGCGCTGGTGTTCGGCGCCTTCCTGGCCACGCTCACGGTGCTCCTGTTCCTGCGCCGCGTGCGGCCGACGCTGGTGATCGGCACGTCGATCCCGCTGTCGCTGGTCGCGGCGTTCGGCGCCATGTGGGTGTTCGGGCTCACGATCAACACCATGACCCTGCTCGCGCTCGCGCTCGCGGTGGGCGTGGTGATCGACGACGCGATCATCGTGCTCGAGAACATCGAGCGCCGGCGCGAGGCCGGTGAGTCGCCGCGCGAGGCGGCCTCGAACGGCGCGCGCGAGATCGCGTTCGCCGCCACCGCCGCCACGCTCTCGATCGCGATCGTGTTCCTGCCCGTGATCTTCGTGCGCGGCATCGTCGGCAGCTTCCTGCGCGACTTCGGACTCACGGTCGCGGCCTCGGTGGTGTTCTCGCTGTTCGTCGCGCTGACCCTGATTCCCATGCTCGCGGCGCGGCTGCCCGCCGAGGCCCCGCACGCCCACGGCGGCCTGTACCACCGGCTCGAGCTCGGCTTCCAGCGCGTCGAGCGCGCCTACGCGCGCGTGCTCGACTGGGCGCTGGGTCACCGGCGCGCGGTCCTCCTGGCTGCGGCGGCTTCGTTCGTGGTCGCGCTCGGCTTCGGGTCGCTCCTGGGCAGTGAGTTCTTCCCGCCCAGCGACGAAGGCCGCATGTTCGTGATGATGGAGACTCCGCCGGGCACGTCGCTCGAGGGCACGACCGAGCGCGTGAAGGAGGCCGAGAAGTGGCTCCTGGCGCAGTCCGAGCTGCGTGGCCTGTTCTCGGGCATCGGTGTCTCGGGTCCCGACGGCCCCGGCAACGTGACCAACGCGGTGTTCGTGGCGATCCTGAAGCCGCGCGCCGAGCGCGCGCGCAGCGCGCAGGAGCTGATGGTCGCCGCGCGCAAGGCGCTGGGCGAGATCCCCGGCATCGAGGTGCGCGTGTTCGACCCGGTCTCGATGCTCTCCGGCGGCGGCCGGGGCGAGCTCGAGTTCGCGCTGCGCGGCAATCTGCCGATCGAGCAGCTCGACCAGATCTCCGACCAGATCATGCGCCGGCTGGCCGCCGAGAAGGGCTTCGTCGACCTGTCGAAGTCACTGCGCATCGGCCTGCCCGAGGTGCGCGTGATTCCCGACCGCGAGAAGTGCAGCGCGCTGGGTGTCGACGCGCGCAGTCTCTCGCAGATCGTGCAGGCGGGCATCGGCGGGCTCGACGCCGCGAAGTTCAAGGAAGGCGGTCACCGCTACGACATCCGCGTGCGGCTCGACGAGCAGTTCCGCGCCGACCCCGAGGCGATCGGCGGGCTGTTCGTGCGCACCAAGGACGGCGGCGTGGCCGAGCTGCGCAACCTGGCGCGCATCGAGACCGGCGCCGCCGCGTCGATCATCAGCCGCGACCAGCGCCAGCGCTCGGTCACGATCTCGGCCAACCTGGAAGGCGTGCCGGTGGGCGAGGCGATCTCGACCGTCGAGCGAGTCACCAAGGACCTCCTGCCCGAGGGCGCGAGCCTGCGCTTCGGCGGCAGCGCCGAGCAGTTCTTGCAGAGCCTGCGCCAGTTCGCGCTGGCGATCGGGCTCGCGGTGCTGGTGATCTACATGGTGCTCGCGGCGCAGTTCGAGAGTCTCCTGCATCCGCTCACCGTCATGCTGGCCCTGCCGCTCGCCATGGTCGGCGCGTTCGGGGGTCTCCTGTTCATGCACCTCTTCCGGCTGGGCATGACCATCAACCTGTTCAGCGTGATCGGCATCATCCTGCTGATGGGGCTGGTCACGAAGAACTCGATCCTTCTGGTCGACTTCGCGAACGAGCTGCGCAGACGCGGGCTCGACAAGGTCGCGGCCATGCGCACCGCCGCGCCCGTGCGCATGCGGCCGGTGCTGATGACCGCAGTGTCGATGATGCTCGGCGTGCTGCCCGCCGCGCTCGGCATCGGACCGGGCGCGGAGACTCGCGCGCCGATGGCCGTGGCGACGGGCGCCGGCATGCTGTCGTCGGTGCTGCTGACTCTGGTCGTGGTGCCGGTGTTCTACGTAGTGCTCGACGACACCGTCGAGCGCCTGCGCACACGCTTCCGGAGTCTGGGCAGCGTGCCCGCGCGACCATCGGACAAGGAGTCGCTGGCGCGCTAGCGTCCGCGCGATGCGTGCGTCCGAGCCGGGGCTCCGCCCCGCGGCGGAGCGCCGGTCCCTGCGGCGCCCCGCTCTACCCCCCGTGCCGCTGCGCGGCTATCGCCTCGAGCGACTGTTCGAGATGCTGTTCGGCGCCAGCTTCGCGCTCACCGAGGGCGCGTTCGTGGGCGTCGTCGCCGACAAGCTCTTCCACGTGCACCCCGCGGTGATCGCGCTGGTCACTGCCGCGCCCATGTTCGGCAATCTCTCGAGCTCGTTCTGGGCGCGGCTCGCGCACGGCCGGCGGCGCGTACCGTGGACCACCGGGCTGCTCTCGGCCTTCGCGGCGTGCGTCGCCGCAGTGGCGCTGATTCCCGAGAACGCGATCGGCGCGGCAGCGCTGGTCGCTCTGCAGGTCGCGGCGCGGCTGGTCCTGGGCGGGATCATCAGCCTGCGCAGCATCGTGTGGAGCTTGAACTATCCGCGCGAAGCCCGCGGAAGAATGCTGGCCCGGCTGCAGATCGTGAGCGTGCTCTCGCTCGCGGGCGCGTCCTGGGTGGGCGCGCAGGTCCTGAACGCCGACCCGCACAGCTTCCGCATCGTGTACGCGGCCGGCGCGGCGCTGGGCGCCGCCGGGGTGTTCGTGTTCTCGCGCGTGCCGCTTCTGGGCGAGAGCGACCACCTCGCGCAGGAGCAGGCTGCGGCCGAGAGCGGCGCGCACGCGGAGGGCATGTGGGCGTTGCTGCGCGCCGACCCGCTCTACGCGAGCTTCCTCGGCTGGCAGATGCTCTCGGGCATCTCGAACATGATGGTCGAGGCGCCGGTCATCTACCTGGTCTCGCACGAGATGGGCGCGAGCTACGCCGAGTCGATCTCGGTCACCACCGTGATCCCGCTCTTGCTCTCGATCGCCACGACGCCGTTCTGGGCGGTGTATCTCGACCGGGTGCACGTGTCCGCCTTCCGCGCCGCGCATGCCTGGAGCTTCTCGCTCTCGCAGCTGCTGCTCTGGGCCGGCGCGGCGACTCACTCGCTGGGCGTGCTCCTGGTCGCGCGCATGGTGCTGGGGGCGGCGCGCGCCGGCGGCGGTCTGGCCTGGAACCTGGGCCACAACGACTTCGCGCCGCCGGATCGGGTCGGCCTCTACATGGGCGCGCACGTGACGCTCACCGGGCTGCGCGGCGCGGTCGCGCCGTTCCTCGGCATGGCGCTCTACCTCGGCTGGGCTGCCTCTACGCTGCCGGTCCTCGGAGTCACCCTGCCCGGCTGGGACGGCCTGGGCGACGGACTCATGCCCCTGGCCGCGCTCATGTCGGGTGTCTCGGCGCTGGGCTTCCGGCGCCTGCAGAAACGCATCGAAGCGCTTCAGGCGCAGGCGTCCGGGTCCGATCCAAGCTCGCGTGGGGTGTGAATGAACCCGCACGAGCAGCTCGAGGTCCTGCGGCGCGCCGACGGTGCGCTCGCGCTGCGCAGGGTGCTCGAGCGCATCGTGCGCCCCGGCATGCGCGTGCTCGACGCGGGCTGCGGCCCCGGAGTGGTGGCCCTGTGGGCGGCGCGCGCGGGCGCGAGCGTGGTGGCCGTGGACATCGGCCAGACGCAGCTCGCGCGCCGGCTGGCGGAGGCCAACCGCGTCGCCGACCACATCCGCTGGGTGCGCGGCGACCTGGCGCGCCTGCAGCGCGACGACCTGGGCATGCCCTTCGACCTGATCGTGGCGCCGCGCTGCGACGGTGACCCGCGGCGCGACGAGCCGACCCTGCGACTCACCGCGCAGGTCCTGGACCGCTTCCTCGCGCCGAGCGGGCGCGTGATTCCCGATCGGGTCGTGACCCGCGCCAGCCCCCTCGAGTGGGCCGAGCAGGACCTCCCGACGCGGCTGCGCCAGCAGCGCGCCGACATCGAGGCGCTGCGCGGCCGCTACGGGCTGGCCTTCGAGCCCTTGCTCGAGGACCTGGGCCGCCAGCCCGACCTGGCCTGGCAGCCGCGGCGCGGCCGCGACGGCCGGCTCGAGCGCGCCGCCGCCCGGCTCCTGGGCCGGCCCGCCGACGTGCACCGGCTCGACGTGTCGCGCAGCTTCGACCCGCTGCCCAAGACCTTCACGCTGCACCTGGGCTCGCCCGGCACGCTCACGGCGGTGCTGTTCAGCCAGTCACTCGCCTTCGGCGACGACGTGTTCGCCGAGCAGGAGTCACTGGGCTGGGTGGCGGAGCCGGTGCGCGTGGAGCCCGGCGAGCGGGTGGCGCTCGCGCTCGACGACGCCTGGCGCTCGACCGGGGCGCTCGCGCTCGCGCTGCACGAGGTGCGCGCGCGCTAGGCCGGGGGCTCGGCCGGGCGCGGCTCGGGCTCGACCAGCACCACTTCGAGCGCGCGCAGGCGCTCGACCTCGACGCGCAGGCTGCGCAGCTCGTCCTTCTTCAGCTCGAGCTCGCCGCGCAAGACGATGTAGGTCTTGTCGAGCGTCTCCCAGCGGCCCTTGTACTTGGCCGTGTTCTGCTGCGCGCTCGCGAGCTCGGTGGCGAGCTTCGCGGCGCGCTCCTCGCCGGCCTGCACGCGGGCTCTGAGCGCGTCGAGCTGGCCGGCGTCGGCCAGGGGAGTCACTTCGCGGAGCTTCTGACTCGCGGCGGCCAGCTCCGCGCCCACGCGCGCCAGCTCGGCGGCGCTGCGCTCGGCCTCGCCGTGCAGCCGCACGATCTCGTCGCGCGCGGCGCGGCTGTCGGCGCGCTCCGCCGCCAGGTCGGTCTCGAGCGCGCGGATGCGCGCGGGCGCGCTCTTCTCCTCTTCGCGCTCGTCGCCGGCGCGGCGCTTCAGCTTGTCGTGCTTCTTGCGCAGCTCGGACAGCTCCTCGCCGCGCGCGCGCAGCTCCGCCGAGCGCTGCTCGAGCCGCTTCTGCGTGGACTCGAGCTCGGCGCTCCGGGCGGCGAGCTCCGCAGCCGCGGCGCTGCGTCCCGCCTCGGCAGAGCGCAGGCGCGCGAACAGCGCGCCGGCGATCGCCAGGGCGAAGGCGCACGCGATCCAGCCGAGCACGGCAGCGCTCATGTCGCGCGCGCGACGTGCTTCTGGATGGCGTCGATCAGCGTCGGCCACACGCCGCGCGGCAGTGAGTGACCCATGCCGTCGATCAAGAGCAGCTCACTGCCCGGAACGGCCTCGTGCGTGTCGAGCGCGCCCTCGTGCGGCACGAGCGGGTCCTCGAGCCCGTGCACGACGAGCGTCGGAGTGCGCACGCTCTCGAGCGCGTCGCGGCGGCTGCCCGACGCCATGATCGCGGCGATCTGGCGCGCGAAGCCCTGCGGGTAGAACGCGCGCTCGTAGCCGCGCTCGGCCAGCCGGCGCGCGCGCTCCTCGTCGAACGGGAAGCCGGAGCCCGCCATGACCTTCTGCGACTCGACCGACTGCGCGATGAACGCGCTGCGGTCGGCCGGCGCCGGCAGAGAGAGCCGCGCCATCGCCTCGGGCTTGGCCGGCGGCAGCGATGGGTTCCCCGTGGTCGACATGATCGAGGTCAGCGAGCGCACGCGGCGCGCGTGCTCGATCGCGAGCGTCTGCGCGATCATGCCGCCCATCGACGCGCCGACCACGTGCGCGGCCGGGATCTCCAGGTGGTCGAGCAGCCCGACGGCGTCGGCTGCCATGTCCGACAGCGTGTAGGGGGCGCCGATCGGCTGGCCCGCGGCGCGGCGCGCCAGGATCTCGGGCAGCGGCGGCGCCACCACGCCGTCGAAGTGAGTCGACAGGCCGACGTCGCGGTTGTCGTAGCGCACCACGAAGTGACCGCGCCGCGCCAGTCCCAGCACGAACTCGTCTTCCCAGACGATGAGCTGTGCCCCGAGCCCCATGACCAGGAGGACCGGCGGGTCCGCGGGGTTGCCGGCGACTTCGTACTCGAGCTCGATTCCGTTGCTTCGTGCGCGCGCCATGCGGCGCATCATAAGGCAACGGGACTGCTGCGAGCGCTAGTCCTCGAGCGCCAGGTCCAGGCGCGAGAGCCAGGCGGCGTTGGCGTGCTGGCGGTCGCGCAGCTCCTGCTCGACGCGCAGCGCGCTGTCGCGGAAGCCCAGGCCGTCCAGCAGGGCCAGGGCGCGCGCGGCCCCGTCCGGCGAGACCTCGGGCGCCAGGGCGGCCTCGCGGGCGCGCGCGGCGCGCACCAGGCGCGCGCGGAGCGCCCGCGAGAGCGGCAGCTCGATCGAGGCCGGAGCGCGCACACCGTCGCCCGCGACCTCGACGTGCAGCACCGCGGGCGCGGGCTCGGGCACGCCGCGCACGAGCTCGAGCAGCTCGACGCGCACGCGCCCGTCGGCGTCGCAGGTCAGCGCCTGGCTCGGCCCGGCGGCGAGCGTGACCACGACCGGCACGCCGGACAGCGGCCGGCTCGCGCGCTCTTCCCCGCCGTCGACGTCGCGGCTGCGGCGGCCGACCTCGCGTCCCACGACCCGGTCGGGCGCCTCGACGTTGAGCGCCGGGTTCAGCGCGGCGAAGCCGAAGTCCATGCCCGAGGAGATCCAGTCGTCGGGGATCAGCCCGAGCAGCATCTTGTTCGAGGCGCGCACGGCGATGAAGAACGGCACCGTCACCAGGCCCTCGGGCACCTCCCACAGCTCGTTGCGCGCGCGCCAGGGAGTCTCCTCGTCCAGGCGCACGATCGTCTCGCGGCGCCGCACGCGCACCGTCTCGTCGACGCTGATCGCCAGCTCGGTCTGCGGCTGCACCACGACCTGCCCGTCGCGCGGCGCCACACGCGTCAGCGCGCGAGTCACGTCGCGGGCCTCGTGCTCGCGCACCTCGTCCGCGAAGCGCACGTGGTTCGCGCAGCCCGCCCCCGCGAGGAGGCAGATTCCCAGCGTCAGAACGCGCCGGAGCATGTCGATCTTTACGACCGGTCCGCCCCCGCGGCTTGATGACCCAAGTCACACGCAGCTCGCCGGCAACGCGCGCGCGCCTCGGGCGCAATTCCGGCCGGCAGCCCGCGCCCGCTCTGTGCGACGGCTGCGCCTTTGCCGCCTCGATCCAGGTAGAATCGCAGGCCGCGATGAAGTCACTCGCCGTCGCGCTGATCGGCGCGGGCAACCGGGGCCGGTACGTGTTCGGGCGCTTCGCGGCGCGCCATCCGGAACGCATGCGCGTCGTGGCGCTGGCCGAGCCGCGCGCCGACCGGCGCGCGGCTACCGCGGCCGAGCACGGGCTGGGCCGGGGCCAGGTGTTCGAAACCTGGCGGCAGCTGTTCGCCGCCGGGCTGCCGCTCGACGCCGCGATCATCGCCACGGGAGACACCGAGCACGTCGAGCCCGCGCTCGAGGCCTTCGCGCGCGGCCTGCACGTGCTGCTCGAGAAGCCGATCGCCCTCGATGCCGCCGACTGTGTGCGCGTGGTCGAGGCCGCCGAGCGCGCCGGCCGCATCCTGCAGATCGGGCACGTGCTGCGGCACATGGAGTTCTACGCGCGCGTGCACCAGATCGTCGCGAGCGGGCGCCTGGGCAAGCTGCAGGTCATGGACCTGCGCGAGCACGTGTCGTACTGGCACATGGCGCACTCCTACGTGCGCGGGAAGTTCCGCAGCCGCGAGCTGGCCGCGCCGTTCCTGCTGGCCAAGAGCTGTCACGACCTCGACCTCATGGCCTGGCTCGCGGGCCGGCCCGCGGCGCAAGTCAGTTCGTTCGGCGGCCTGGGCGCCTACGTGCCCGAGCAGGCGCCGGCAGGCGCGCCCGCGCGCTGCAGCGCCGCGTGCCCCGTGCAGGCGACCTGTCCGTGGGACGCCGAGCGCTTCTATCTCGGGCCCGAGGACGACGTCGCGCGCCACTGGCCCTGGACGGATCTCTCGGCCGATCCCGCGCGCGAGGCACGCCGGCGCGCGCTCGCGCAGAGTGACTACGGCCGCTGCGTCTACCGCTGCGACAACGACGTGGTCGACCACCAGACGGTCTCGGTCGCGTTCGAGGGCGGACTGCTGGCCACGCTGGGCGTGCACGGCTTGGCGACCGAGGAGCGCCGCACGCTGCGCATCTCGGGCAGTCACGGCGAGCTCCGCGGGGTCTTGCAGACCGGACTGCTCGAGGTCACACGGCACGGCGACACGCAGCTCGAGACGCTGCGCCTGCCCGCTTCGGTCGGCCACGCCTCGGGCGACCGCAACCTGCTGACTCACTTTTGCGACGCGGTCGCGTCCGGCGCGGGCGCCGAGGCGCGCGCGGCGGGCCGCACCGCGCTCGAGAGTCACCTGCTGGGCTTCGCCGCCGAGCGCGCGCGCCACGAGGGGCGCGTGGTCGACATGGCCGCGTACCGCGAAGAGGTGACCCGCGCCGCGGGCAGCTAGTCGGGGATCTCGCCGCCCTGGCGCCAGACGACCTCGAACTCGTCCTTGGGCAGCGGCCGGCCGAACAGGTAGCCCTGCATGCGCTCGCAGCCGAGCTCGACCAGGAAGTCGCGCTCGGCGCGCGTCTCGACGCCCTCGGCCACCACGCCCAGCCGCAGCTCGGCCGCCACCGCGAGCACGGCGCGCGTGATCGCCGCGTGCGCGGGGTCGGCCGAGATGTCGCGCACGAACGCCTGGTCGATCTTGAGCGCGCTGGCCGGGAACTGACCCAGCACGGCGAGGCTCGAGTAGCCGGTGCCGAAGTCGTCGATCGCGATGCCCATGCCCTGCTCGCGCGCGCGGCGCAGCACGCCCAGCGTCTGGTCCACGTCTTCGATCAGGGCGTTCTCGGTGACTTCGAGCTCGAGGTGACTCGGCTCGAGCCCGGTCTCGTGGAGGATCTGCGTGATCAGCTCGACCAGGCCCGCGGTGCGGAACTGCCGCCGCGACACGTTCACCGAGATCGGGAACTCGCCCAGGCCCGCGCGCTCCCAGGCCTTCTTCTGCGCGCACGCCGTGCGCAGCACCCACTCGCCGATCGCGTCGATCATGCCGTTGGCCTCGGCCAGCGGAATGAAGTCACTGGGCGGGATCATGCCGCGCTCGGGGTGGATCCAGCGCAGGAGCGCCTCCGCGCCCACGAGCTCGCCCTTGGCCACGTCCACCTGCGGCTGGTAGTAGAGCGAGAGCTCGTTGCGCTCGAGCGCGTCGCGCAGCATGACCTCGAGCTGCATGCGCTCGAACGAGCCGCCGCGCATCTCGTGCGAGTAGAACTGGTAGCGCCCGCGGCCCACTTCCTTCACGCGGTGCAGCGCCACGTCCGCGCTGCGCAGGAGGCCGTCGGGTGTCTCGCCGTCGTCCGGGTACATGGCCACGCCGATGCTCGGCGTCACGTAGATCTCGCCGCCTGCGACGTCGTGCGGGCGCGTGATCGACTCGAGCAGCTTGTTCGCGACCAGGGCCGCGTCGTCGCGGCTCTGCAGGCTGGTCAGCATGACCGCGAAGTCGTCGCCGCCGAAGCGCGCGGCGATGTCACTGCCGCGCACGCAGCTCTTCAGGCGCTTGGCGACCGACTGCAAGAGCTGGTCGCCGGTCACGTGGCCGAGGTTCTCGTTCACGCGGTCGAAGTGGTCGAGGTTGATCGTGAGCACCGCCAGCGTGTTGCCGTAGCGGCGCGCGTAGCCGAGCGTGCGGCGCGCGAACTCGCGGAAGTAGTCGCGGTTGGCCAGGCCCGTGAGCGCGTCGTGGGTCTCGAGATAGCGCTTGCGCCGCTCGCTGTGCTCCATGGCCTCGGTCGAGCGGCGCAGCGCGTCGATCGTGGTGCGGAAGGCCTGCTGGCCCTGCTCGGCCACGCGCGCCAGGTGCGCGTGCGCCTCGCGCTCGGCCTTGGCGCGCGACAGCGAGAGCACGCGGCCAGCGGCGATGCGCGGGTGCACGGGCAGCACGAGCGCGTCGTCGGCGCCCAGCTCGAGACAGCGCGCGAGCTCGTCCTGCTCGAGCGCGCCGCCGCTCACGAGCAGCGGCACGCCATCGAGCGCCGGCTCCGCGCGCAGCGCCGCGCAGCGCGCCGCGCCGTGTCCCGTGCTGGAAGCGAGACACAGCACGACCAGCGCGGGCGCGAACTCCGCCGCGGCGAGCGAGGCGCTCTCCGACCAGGGAATCACGCACAGCTCGACACCGCTGGTCGCGAGACACTCCTGCAGCCCGCGCGCGCTGCCCGCGGAATCGTCGATGATGAGGACTCGCGCCACCGGACCTCTCTGCCGTGCGCAGGTCGAGCCGTGGACCGCGCACCCCCACAGAGATTCGGCATCGCGCGTGCCGCGATGTAGGGCCCGTGTCGCGCCTGTCCAGGCGCTCGTCAGAACCGAAGCACGGCCTCCACGGGAAGGCCTTCGAGCGCCTTGCGGCCCTCGAGGAAGCCGAGCTCGATCAGGAAGCCCGCCGCCACCACCTCGCCGCCGAGCGCGCGCACCAGGCGCGCCGTCGCGGCGGCGGTGCCGCCGGTGGCGATCACGTCGTCGATCAAGAGCACGCGCTGGCCAGGCTGCACGGCGTCACTGTGCATCTCGATCTCGGCCGAGCCGTACTCGAGCTCGTAGCTCTCGCGCCGTGTCTGCCAGGGCAGCTTGCCCTGCTTGCGCGCCAGGGCGAAGCCCGCGCCCAGCGCGATCGCGACCGGCGCGCCAAAGATGAAGCCGCGCGATTCGATCGCGACCACCAGGTCGATCTGGCGGCTGGCGAACGGCGCGGCCATGGCGCGACACGCCACGCGCAGAGACTCGGGGTCCTGGAGCAAGGGCGAGATGTCCTTGAACAGGATCCCCGCGCGCGGGAAGTCGGGTACGTCGCGGATGTGCGCCGCGAGCTTCGCGACGTCGCTCGGGGTGGTCATTGCAGGTACTCCAGCGGGTCGCGCGGCGTGTTGTTGTTGCGGATCTCGAAGTGCAGGTGCGGCGTGGTCGCGTTGCCCGTCTCGCCCACCAGGGCGATCTCCTCGCCCTTCTCGACGAACTGACCCACCTCGACGAGCAGCTTCGAGTTGTGAGCGTACACGGTGTAGAGCCGGCCCGAGTGCTTGATCACGATCATCTTGCCGTAGCCCGCGAGTGTGGCGTCGGCGTGGATCACACGGCCCGCCTCGGCCGCGTGCACGGGCGTGCCCTTGGCGGCGCGGATGTCGATGCCCTCGTGGTGCTCACCGTGGCGCATGCCGAAGCGGCTGATGATCTCGCCGTTCACGGGCCACGCGAACTGCGGCGCACCGCCCGAGTGACCGCGCGGGTCACGCGACGCGTAGGTCTTCGCCGCGCCGCGCCGGCCGCCCTCGCCGCCGGCCCCGGCCCCGACGCTGGCCGTGGTCGGGATCAAGAGACGCGCGCCCGTCGGCACGCTGCGCACGTCGTCGATGCCGTTCGCGGCCATGATCGCGGGCACGGTCGTGCCGTAGCGCTTCGAGATGCGCCACAGCGTCTCGCCGGGCGCGACCGTGTGCGGAACCATCACGCGCTGCTCCTGCGGCGTGGCCTGCGGCTGGGTCACGGGTGGGAGGTCCCGCCGCGCGCGCGGCTGCCCGGGCTCGGGCGCGGGCCCGGAGGAAGTGCCGCAGCCCGCCGCGAGTGCGACGCACAGGCCCGCGGCAGCGAGCCGGCGGACCGTCAATCAGCGGCCTGTTGGCGGCGGTGGCGCCAGACGTAGATCGCGACCAGAACGACCATCCCCCCGAACAGCCATAGGGTCGCCTTGTGGAGCATCGGGCGCCAGAGGGCCTCGTTGTTGCCCACCCAGTACCCGATCCCCACCAGCACCGAGCTCCACAGCCCGGCCCCGAGCGTGGTGTAGAGCGCAAAGCGCGCGTAGTTCATGCGCGCGACCCCGGCGGGAATGGAGATGAAGTGGCGAATGCCGGGAATCAGCCGCCCGATGAAGGTCGTGATCTCGCCGTGCCGCGCGAAGTAGCGGTCCGCCGCGTCGAACTTGTCGGGAGTCACGCGCACGTACGCCCCGATGCGCTCCAGCACCGGCCGCCCGAAATACAGTGAGACGAAGTAGTTGATCGACGCGCCGAGCAGGCTGCCCACGGCGCCCGACACCGTCGCGAGGACCGGGTCCATCTTGCCCTGCGCCGCGAGGTAGCCCGCGGGAATGAGCGCCAGCTCGCTCGGGAACGGCAGGATCGTGGACTCGACCGCCATCATGATCACGAGACCCGTGTAGCCCCACTGGTCCACCGTGTGGACGATCCAGTCGATGACCCGCTCGAGCACCCAACCTCCCCCGCCCGTTTCCCGAGCTTCCCCGCGCCAGCGGCAAACCCGACGCTATACTGCGGCCGCGTCGGGGCGTAGCGCAGCTTGGTAGCGCGTCTGCATGGGGTGCAGAAGGTCCCCGGTTCAAATCCGGGCGCCCCGACCAAAGATGTCGAGCACTTAGCTCGGAGTTGTGACGACGTGTCGTCCGTTTGGTGCTACGACGGCGCGATGTCTTCAGGCGACACGTCGACTTTAGTGCGCGGGTGGTGTGGCGACGATGGCCATCGACGAGGACTGGTTTCCTGTCACCAAGGAGACCATCCGGGGTAGAAGCGTCGCGCGGAGGCGGGTCAGGTTTCTTGCGGATGCCGGAGTTCCGGACCCTCTCGTCGACGAAGTTCGGGATGCCGGTGTCTCTATCGTCAAGCTGGGACCCGAACTCCGCAACCGCGAGGACAATCACGTCCTCCAGATTGCGCAGCGGCTGGGTCGGGTCCTGCTGACGATGGACCGAGACTTCTGGGATGACCACAAGTATCCGGTTCACCTCATCAGAAACGGAGTGCTCTACGTGGCTGAGGCTCCAGGGAGCCTCGGTCGCACCGGGAGTGCACTAAGCCTTGCCTACTTCGCGTTCGCCAAGCATCTCCCACTCGGACTTTGGCGAGAGATGAAGGTACGGGCGACGGTCGATCAGTTTGAGG
>DATKAO010000003.1 GCA_035498015.1 Myxococcota bacterium | reverse complement strand
AATTCCGGCGGGTGGCATGGCGGGTGTCATCGGGCCCGACGGCGTCGGCAAGTCGACGCTCCTCGGCCTCGTGACCGCGGCGCGGGCCATCCAGACCGGATCGGTCGAGGTCTTGGGCGGCGACCTCCGCGACGTCGCCGTTCGCTCCCTGGCGTCGGCCCGGATCGCCTACATGCCGCAGGGACTCGGCCGGAATCTGTATCCGACGCTCTCGGTCTTCGAGAACGTGGACTTCTTCGGGCGCCTCTTTGGCCACGCCCGCGCCGAGCGCGAGGAGCGGATCGACGAGCTGCTCGTTGCCACGGGTCTGGCTCGCTTCCGCGAGCGCCCCGCCGGGAAGCTCTCGGGGGGGATGAAGCAGAAGCTCAGCCTCTGCTGCGCGCTGATTCACGACCCGGACCTGGTCGTGCTCGACGAGCCGACCACCGGTGTGGATCCGCTCTCTCGGCGGCAGTTCTGGGAGCTCGTCGACCGTATTCGCGAGCGCCGGCCCGGCATGAGCGTGCTCGTGTCGACCGCCTACATGGAAGAGGCCGAGGCCTTCGGCTGGCTCGCTGCGATGTACGCCGGCCGCGTGCTGGCGACCGGCACGCCAGCGGAGCTCATGGCGCGCACCGCGACACACAACCTCGATGCGGCCTTCATCGAGCTCTTGCCTGAGGAGGCGCGGCGTGGCCACCGCGAGCTGCGCGTTCCCCCGCGCAAGGAGACTGGAGGCGAGCCGGTCATCGAAGCCGAAGGACTGACTCGCCGCTTCGGCGACTTCATCGCGGTGGATCACGTCAACTTTCGCATCGAGCGCGGCGAGATCTTTGGCTTCCTCGGCTCGAACGGCTGCGGCAAGACGACAACGATGAAGATGCTGACGGGCTTGCTCCCAGTCACCGAGGGACACGCACGCCTGTTCGGCCGCGACGTGGAAGCGCGCGAGGGCGACGTGCGCAAGCAGATCGGATACATGACTCAGGCCTTCTCGCTCTACGGCGAGCTCAGCGTGCGCCAGAACCTGATGCTGCACGCGCAGCTGTTCGAGCTGCCGCCGGAGAAGGTCGGCCCGCGCGTCGAGGAGCTGCTCGAAGGCTTCAATCTGCGCGAGCACGTCGACCAGCTCGCCGAAGCGCTCCCGCTCGGCATCCGCCAGCGGCTCTCTCTCGCGGTCGCGATCGTGCACTCGCCCCAAATGCTGATCCTGGACGAGCCCACCTCGGGCGTCGACCCGGTTGCGCGCGACGGGTTCTGGGAGCTCCTGATCGATCTCTCGCGCAACCAGGGCGTCACGATCTTCGTGTCCACCCACTTCATGAACGAGGGCGAGCGCTGCGACCGGATCTCGCTGATGAACGCGGGCCGTGTGCTCGTGAGCGACACACCGGCGGAGATCGTGCGCTCGCGTGGCGCAGCCTCGCTCCAGGAGGCGTTCATCGCCTATCTCGAGGAGGCGACGGGCAAGGCCGGCGAGCCGCCAGCTCCCGCCGCGAAGCCAGAGCAGCGAGCACTCGCCAGGCCCAAGGCGTTCTCCTTCCGGCGCCTGTTGGCTTACGCGCAGCGCGAGAGTCTCGAGCTGCAGCGTGATCCAATCCGGCTCAGCTTCGCGCTCGGCGGCGCGCTGCTCTTGATGTTGATCTTCGGCTACGGGCTCAACATGGACGTGGATCACGTGCGCTTCGCGGTGTTCGATCAGGACGGGACCCCGGAGAGCCGCGACTACGCGCGGGCGTTCGCGGGATCGCACTACTTCGTGGAGGAGCCTCCGATCTTCGACGTGGCCGAGCTGGACCGGCGCATGCGCAGCGGCGAGCTGTCCGTCGCGATCGGCATCCCGCCCGACTTCGGCCGTGATCTGCGCGCGGGCCGCTCGGTCGAAGCTGGCGTGGTCGTCGACGGGGCGACGCCGTATCGGGGCGAGACGATCCGGAGCTACACGCAGGGCGTTCATATCTCCTATCTGCGCGATCTCGCGCGGCGCGAAGGCATTGCGATCCCGACGCTCGCCGACCTTGCGCTCCGCTACCGTTACAACCAGGGCTTCGTGAGCATCGTGGCGATGGTCCCGGCGGTGATTCCGTTGCTGCTCATCATGTTGCCCGCCATGCTGACGGCGCTCGGCGTCGTGCGGGAGAAGGAGCTCGGCTCCATCACGAACATGTATGTCACACCGGTGACTCGCTTCGAGTTCGTGCTTGGCAAACAATTTCCGTACGTGGTGCTCGGGACGCTGAGCTACTTCTCGCTCGTCGCGCTGGCCGTGTTCGTCTTCGGGGTGCCGGTCACGGGCAGCTTCCTGGGACTCACGCTCGGCGCCGTCCTGTACGTGTCGGCGACGACGGCGCTCGGCCTTCTGATCTCCACCTTCACCAGCACGCAGGTCGCCGCGCTCTTCGCCGCGGGGATCCTCACCATGATCCCGACGGTCTCGTTCTCGGGCCTGACCAATCCCGTGGCAGCGCTCGAGGGACCGGGCGCGGTCGCCGGCAGGATCTTCCCCGCCTCCTACTTCATCACTCTCTGCCGCGGCGCGTTCGACAAGGGCCTCGGCTTCCGGGAGCTGTTGCCCGAGTTGCTCTCGATCGCCGCCTTCACTCCGGTCTTCGTGCTGGCCACCGTGGCGCTGTTGCGGAAGCAGGGCCGCTAGCCGTGGGCAGCTTGGGGAAGATCTGGCGCCTCGGGGTGAAGGAGCTGCAGAGCCTCTGGCACGACCCGGTGTTGCTCGGCCTGGTCGCCGTCACGTTCTCGCTCATGGTCTACACGGCGGCCAAGGCCGCTTCGACCGAGCTCCGCAACGCGCCGATCGCATTCGTGGACGAGGATCGCTCGCATCTCTCCGAACGCATCATCACGGCGTTCTATCCACCGCGCTTCAAGACACCGGCGCGGATCGCGGCCACCGAGATCGATCCCGGCCTGGACAGGGGGGCGTACACCTTCGTGGTCGACATCCCCCCCGACTTCCAGCGCGACGTGCTCCAGGGCAGGCATCCCGAGATCCAGGTGAACATCGATGCCACGCAGATGACTCAGGCCTATATCGGCGCGGGGTACATCCAGCACATCGTGCAGGGCGAGCTCCAGGAGTTCATGCGCCAGGCCGGAAGGGTGGCGAAGCTTCCAGTCACACTGGTCACTCGCGTGCTGTTCAATTCGAATCTATCGGGGATCTGGTTCGGCGGCGTGATGGAGGTGCTCAACCAAGTCACCATGCTCTCGATCATCCTGACTGGAGCTGCCGTCATCCGCGAGCGCGAGCACGGCACGCTCGAGCACTTGATGGTGATGCCGCTCTCGCCGTTCCAGATCATGGCGGCCAAGGTCTGGGCGAATGGCCTCGTCGTTCTGGTTGCGGCTTCGCTCTCGCTGGCGCTGGTGGTGCAAGGGGCACTCGGCGTTCCGATCGCGGGATCGATCGCGCTCTTTATCCTCGGAACAATGCTCCACCTGTTCTCGACGACTTCGATCGGCATCCTGCTCTCGACCGTGGTGCGCAGCATGCCGCAGCTCGGTCTGCTGATCTTTCTCGTGATCTTGCCGTTCGAGATCCTCTCGGGCGCCGTGACGCCGCGCGAAAGCATGCCGGTGGCCGTGCAGGACATCATGCTGGCCGCTCCGACCACTCACTACGTGAAGCTCGCGCAGGCGATCCTCTACCGCGGCGCCGGCCTCGACGTGGTCTGGCCGCAGCTCTGCGCGCTCGTCGCGATCGGCTGCGTTGCCTTCGCTGCCTCGCTGGCGCGCTTCCGCGCCTCGGTGAGCCTCGCGTGAGGCTGCGAATCGCCATGCTTGGGGCTGGGGGAAGGGTCGGCTGGGGCTCACGGAACTCTCGGACGTGTGTAGCGGCGGCGCTCTGCGCGCTCTGCGCCTGCGCCGTCGGCCCCGACTACAAGCGCCCGGAGCTTCCCGTGACACCCACGTTCCGCGACACACCCGCAGAGGAGAGCTCGATCGCCGACAGCGCCTGGTTCGATGTCTTCAGCGACCCGGTGCTGCGCCAGCTCGTCGACGAGGCGATCGCCAACAACCGCGACCTGCAGGTCGCGGTCGCGCGCGTCGAGAAGGCGCGCTACTCGGCCGCGATCGCACGCAGCCCGCTGCTCCCGCAGGTCGGCTACGGCGGCGTGGCGTCCCGCGGCAAGCAGGTGACCTTCGGACTCGAAGAGCAGGGAAGCCCGGTGACCAACTCGTTCCTGCTCGCCATCGCCGCGTCATGGGAGCTCGACGTGTGGGGTCGAATCCGGCGCAGTGCGGAGTCGGCGCGCGCCGATCTTCTCGCTACCGATGCGGTCCGGCGCGGAGTCGTACTGTCGCTGGTCTCTCAGGTCGCGCAGTCATACTTCGAGCTGCGCGAGCTCGACCTCGAGCTGCAGATCGCGACCGACGCGGCCAAGTCGTTCCAGGAGACGTACGACCTGTTCAACCGCCGCTACACCGGCGGCATCACCTCGACGCTCGACCCGCTGCGCGCGGAGGCGTCGCTCGCGCACTACACCGGCGCGGTCGCACAGGCGGAGCAGAACATCTTCCTCAAAGAGAACGAGGTCTCGCAGCTGCTCGGCCGGCCCGCGCAGAAGGTGCCGCGTGGCGCGGCGCTGGAGGCGCAGACCCTGGCGCCGGAGATCCCCGCGGGAGTGCCCGCGCAGCTGCTCGAGCGACGCCCGGATCTGATCGAGGCGGAGCAGCAGCTCGTCGCGGCGAACGCCCAGGTCGGCGAGGCCTTCGCGAACTACTTCCCGCGCATCGGCCTGACGGCGATCGGCGGCACGCTCACCTCGGACATCTCCGACCTGATGGAGGGCAAGGCGTCACTATGGTCGTACGCCGCGAAGGGCGCCGGTCCGCTCTTCACCGCGGGACACACGACGTACGTGTGGAAGGGTGCCAAGGCCGACGCCGACGTGGCGCGCGCGAGCTACGAGGGCGCCGTACTCAATGCGCTGCGCGAGGTCTCGAACGCGCTCACCGTGCGCAAGCAGCAGGCACTGCTGCGCAGGCAGCAGGAGCGCGAGGTGAAGGCACTCGAGGAGTCGCTCAAGACCGCGATCACGCGCTACACGGGCGGGCGCGCGAGCTACCTCGAGGTGCTCAACGCACAACAGCAGCTGTACCCGGCGCAAGTCGACCTGGCGCAGACGCGCCTGCGCGAGATCCTCTCCGTCGTCTCGCTGTACAAAGCGCTCGGCGGAGGCTGGAACAGGGGCGCCAGTCAGCCTGAGATCCCGACGCCGCTGATGCCCTAGTGTCACGAACCTGAAGCGTCGGACGTCGAGCAGCACTCTGGCGCTCCCTCCGTGATATACCCCGGGTGATGAGCGACCAGGAAGTGACCGGCCACTGCTTGTGCGGGAGCATCCGATTCACGGCGCAGCTGCCCAGCCTGTTCTGCGTGCACTGCCACTGCTCGATGTGCCGGCGCAACCACGGCGCGGCGTACGTCACCTGGTTCTCGGTGCCGCGCGGGAAGGTCAAGCTCGAAGCCGGCGCCGAGGATCTCGTCCGCTTCATGTCGTCCGAGCATGGCAGCCGCTCGTTCTGCAGGCGCTGCGGCAGCTCACTGTTCTGCGAGAACGACGCGCACCCGGATCGGACGGACATTCCGCTGGGCACGGTCGACGGTCCGATCGACCGGCCGCCGCAGGCGCACGTATTCTTCGACTCGGGCGCGGACTGGGTCGCCATCGGTGACGAGCTGCCGAGGCTCGCTGGGAAGACGGGCCTCGAGCCCTTGAAGAGAGACTGACGCAGCAGCGCCCTCGCGCGCGCTACCTGGCTCCAGCATCGTCGGCGGACCTGGCGACGGCGCCATCCATCTGCTCGTCGAAGAAACGGACATGTCCAAGGTGGCCGCGCGCGCCTCGGGCAGGTGCGGTCTAACAGGGGAATCGCGAGGGCGCTCGCGCGGACCGACAGCGACCTTCGAGGCCCTTGCCCCCGTGTTGACGTCGCTCGGCACAACCCTCCCCGTCTCCATCGCCGACGGCTGCTGCCTCTCCTCGCCGCCGCGCCCGTGCGTCAGGGAAGCGACACGGCGCAGACCTGGGCCGCGGCCGAGGTGGTGATCGGGGCGAGCGCGGGCGCGTGCAGCGCGCGCTGGAGCGCGGCAACCTGCACCACGTCGCACGCCGCGCCGCCGCCGAGCACCACGCAGCGGGACTGCGCGGCGGGCGAGAGCGCCGCCGCGGGATTCGCGAGCGCATTCCGGTAGAGCGAGACGTCCGCCGGGGTGATGACTCCGTCGCCGGAGACGTCGCCGCACTGACAGGCGTTGCCGACGCCATCGGGCGCGCTGCCCGCGCCGAGGCCGCCGCTGTCGGTCTGCGTGGGGTTGGAGACGAAGCGGCAGTCGTCGAGCGCGTCGATCACGCCGTCGAGATCGGCGTCGCCCGACGTGCGCAGGCTGAACGCGGGCCGCTGCGCGTCCGAGGTGCGCCAGGGTCCGTGCGCCGGCAGCGCCGGGAGCGGGCCCGTCGCGGGCGCGTAGTCGGTGCGCGCGCGCCAGCGAATCGGCGCCGACGGCGGCAGTCCAGCGACGGTGAGAGTGACGGGTCGGGTGAGCGCCGAGGGGCCGACCGCCAGCCACGCCGACTGACTCACGACGCAGCTCGGGGCGCCGAACGCGGCGGACTCGGGGCAGGCCTGCACGGTGGCGCGCACCCGGCTCGGCCCGCCCGGGCTCGTGAGAGTGACTCGGGCCGCGAAGCCGTTGGCGTCGA
The DNA here is from genome assembly GCA_035498015.1 of Myxococcota bacterium. Classification (NCBI taxonomy): domain Bacteria; kingdom Pseudomonadati; phylum Myxococcota; species Myxococcota bacterium. The sequence continues at coordinate 23,921 of DATKAO010000003.1, read as the reverse complement.
AGGCGTCGCCGAGCGGCCCGATCGGTACGAGGCTGCCGTCGCCGCGCAGCTGCCGCGCGAGCACGGAGCGGCCGGTGCCGGCTCCTCCGTAGTAGAGGGTCAGCGAGGCCGGCGAGGCCGAGCCGAGCTGTGGCGCGCCCACGAGCACGTCCGAGAGACCGTCGCCGTTCACGTCCCCCGCCGACGCCACGCTGAAGCCGAACGAGTCATTCGTGCCGGTCTCGACCAGGTTGAACCACCGCAGCGACGGCCCGAGCACAGATGCGCCGAAGACGGCGAGCACCGAGCCGGTGCCGCTCGTGGTCGCCGAGCCGAACAGCACGTCCGCGTAGCCGTCGCCGTTCAGGTCGCCCGCGCCTGCGGCCGAGATCCCGAACACGTTCACGCCGAGCGCGAGGCCGGGGAACGAGAGCGCCGCGTTGCCCGCGGTGAGGCTCGCGGGCATGGAGGCGCCGCCGGCGAAGACGTAGCCGAAGCTGGCGCCGGGCGTGCTCGAGAACGGTGCCCCGATCGCCAGGTCGTCGAAGCCGTCCGCGTTCATGTCGCCCGTGCCGGCGACGCTCCAGCCGAACTGACTGTTGGCGCTGACTCCCGAGATCACGGTCGATGCGCCCGACAGCGAGGCGCTCGCGATTCCGCTCGCGCGGCCGCGGAAGATCCCGGCCGCGCCCGTGCCGCCGCTGCCCGGCGCGCCGACGATCACGTCGGAGTAGCCGTCGCCGTTCACGTCGCCGGCCGATGCGACCGAGATGCCGCACAGGGCAACCGCGCCACCGCCGGCGAGGCGCGCGCCGCTCGAGGCCGAGACGCTCGCAATGCCCGTCGGCCCGGCGAGAAACACGAACGCCGCTCCCTCCGCAGCGCCCGCGCCCGCGTTGTAGAACGGCGCCCCGACGATCACGTCGGCCCGCGCGTCGCCGTTCACGTCGCCCGCCGACGCCACGCTCCAGCCGAAGCGCGAGTCGGTCTGGTCGCCGAGCAGAGTCGCGGCAGCGCTCGCCGCAGAGCCGCTCGTGACTCCCGCGGGTCCGCCGAGGAACACGAAGGCGGCGCCGACGTCGGGAGTGTTTCCGTCCCAGAGCGGCGCGCCGACGATCACGTCCGCGTAGCCGTCGCCGTTCACGTCGCCCGCCGACGCGACGCCCTGGCCGAGCTGCGCGCCCGCCTGTCCGCCGTGGAGCAGAGTGACTGCGCCTCCGGGACCCCCGCTCGTGATGCCGGCCGGCCCGCCGTGGAACAGGAACGCGGCGCCTTCGTCGCTCTGGCCGCTGTCGTAGAGCGGCGCGCCGACGATCAGGTCTGCGTAGCCGTCGCCATTCACGTCGCCCGCGGAGGCAGCGCTGATCGCGAACTCGTCACTCGCCTGGTCGGACACGATCTGACTCGAAGCCAGGCCCGCGAGCCGGAACGCGCCGCCGAGATACACGTAGGCCTGACCGACGAAGAAATTGTCACCGGGTGGAACGGCGAAGGACTGACCGATCACGAGGTCGTCGAAGCCGTCGCCGTTCAGGTCGCCCGCATTGGCGAGCGCGCTGCCGAACTTCGGCCCCGTGAACGTCCCCGTCGGGGGGGCCATCGTCGCCGACGCCGTGAGCTCGGTGCCGCTCGGGATGCCGCCCGCGCGGCCGCGGAACAGGAACACGGCGCCGCCCGGGTTCGACGGGAAATTCTGCGCGCCGACGATCACGTCGGCATAGCCGTCGCCGTCCACGTCGCCGGCGCTCGCCACACCGCCGTGCGCCCACGGTGCCCCGGGCGGCGTGGGCTGGCCGCCGAAGAGCGAGCCGACGATCGTCGACGTGAGCGTCGTCGAAGCCGTGAGCTCGGTGCCGCTCGGGATCCCCGTCGCTCCCCCGAGATATACGAGCGCGGTGTTGCTGCCGCCCACCAGCACGTCGTCATAGCCGTCGCCGTTCGTGTCTCCCGCTCCGGCGACGCTCGAGCCGTAGCCTGCGACCGAGCCGAGGATGCGCGTCGCCGCGCCGAGCGTCGTGGTGCTCGGGATGCCGGAAGGTCCACCGAGATACACGAACACCGCACTCGCCGCGCCCGGCGGTGAGCTCTGGAAGGACGGCGCGCCGATCACCACGTCGCCGTAGCCGTCGCCGTTCACGTCGCCAGCGGACGCCAGCGCAGTTCCGAACACGGGAAGCAGCGTCGACGAGTAGACCGCGCTCTCGCCCGGTGCCACGGTGAAGCGGGTCGGCGCCGAGGTCGCGAGCCCGCTCGCGATCCCCGACGGGCCGCCGAGGAAGAGAAAGACCCCGCCGACCGCGGTGCCGGTGTCGTACCCCGGCTGGCCGACGAGGACATCGCCGTAGCCGTCGCCGTTCACGTCCCCCGCCGAGGCCACGTCCCAACCGAAGTATCCGCCGGCTTGGATGCCGTTGCCGTTGACCCCTCCCGTCTGAGTGCCCTCGAGCACGGTGGTCGCGCTCGTGAGATCGCCGCTCGCGATCCCCGACGGCCCGCCGAGGAAGATGAACGCCCGACCGCCTTCAGTCGCGACGCTGCTGTTGTCGGTCGGGGCACCCACGATGAGGTCGCCGTAGCCGTCGCCGTTCACGTCGCCCGCCGAGGCCACGCTGAAGCCGAACTCCTGGCCGTTCGCCGTGCCCCGCAGCATGGCGGACGCGACGCTCGAATTGACTCCGCTCGCGATGCCGTTCGGACCGCCGAGGAAGATGAAGACAGCTCCCTGATCGAGGTAGTTGGGGCTGCTGATGGCGAGGTCCGCGTAGCCGTCGCCGTTCAGGTCTCCCGCTGGAGTCACACTGAAGCCGAAGCCTGGATGGTAGGGGTCAATCTCGTCCGTGAAGCCATCTCCGACGAGCACGCTGTCCGGCGTCTGGGTCACGATCGGGTCGATCGCCACCGGGTAAGTCGCCGCGGCGTCGTCGACGACGATGCGGAAGTGATTCGCCCCTGCGAGCTCGAGCCGCGCCGGCAACGCGCGGCCGCTCGCGTCGGCGGCGCGCAGCCCGTCGTAGCGCAGCGAGCGGCCCGGCCCGGAGTGGAAGACGAGCGCCTGGTCCACCAGCGTCGGCAGGGCGTCCGAGACCGCGAGCTCGAGCGCGAGCGCCCCCGCGCCCTCGGGCCGGGCGCTCAGGAGGAAGCCCTGCTCGATGCCTTCGGGTCGGTTCTCGTACCACTCGGTGAGCTGCGGCCTGCGGAGCTCGACGCGCGCCCCCTCATGAGAAAGCTCTCCTCGAGTGACCGGCGCGAGCGCGTCCTCGCGTCCGACACCGGCGAGTGTCAGCGCGGCGAGCGCGTGGCCGTCCGGATCGAGCCTGTTGGCGATCCGGATTCCGGATGCGTCGAAGTATGCGCGCAGGCCCTGGACACGGTTGGGCGCCTGGAGGCCGTCGCCATTCGGTGTTGCTTCGTATTCGCGGGCGGCGATGGCCTGTTCGAGGCGCGCGAGCGAGCCGGCGTCGATCGGCCGGGTGGGAGGCAGACGGCCTGCAAGGCTCGCGAGCGCGAGAGAGGCTGTGACTCGTGCGAGACGGCGCCACTCCACGCGCCGACTGTACCGCGTGACTGGCCGGGAGAGAAGCCGGAAAATCCGGCAGAGCCCCGTCCGCTGGTCGCGTAGGCGATCCGCACCCCGTCGGAGCTGGTCGTGAAGCCCAGGTCCTGGTGGAACGCCGGTGCGATCACAGGCCAGCCCCAGAACAACGCGGCGATCACGAGCGGAGCGCGGAACCACCAGACGAGCCCGACCAGCAGCGCGAGCGCAATGGCGGCGCGCGCGAGCCAGCAGCTTCTCCGGACCGCCTGGTCCCGGCGGGAGAGTCGGAGTCGAGCGCGTACACCTCGACGGGCTCCGAGAGACGTTCTTGAGCCGCTGGGCGCCGAGTGACCGGGCAGACGCGTGCCCGACGCCGCGCACCTGCCGCCACACCGCCTCGGAGACACAGACCCCGCCGGGCTCCGCCAGCGGGCGGATGCGCGCCGCGACGTTCACGCTCTCGCCGAAGAGCTCGCCCTCGTGGCGCAGCACGTCGCCCAGGTGGATGCCCGCGCGCAGGCGCAGCGCGCGCTCCTTGTGTCTCCCGGTCAGCTCGGTGTAGCCGACGACGTCGGTGGACAGAATTGCGGCGAGCCGGCGGCCGGCGCCCTCGGTCACGGGGGCGACGAGCTCCACGGCCGCAGTCCGGGACCGCTGCCCCTGCGCCCGGAATGAGTCGCGAGCACGCTCCCGCCGGCGGCATGCCGGGGGGAAGAGTGGTCGCAGACCTGTGGCGATTCGAGACAGGTCGACGGTCCGATCGACCGGCCGCCGCAGGCGCACGTCTTCTTCGACTCCGGCGCGGACTGGGTCGCCATCGGCGACGAGCTGCCGCGGCTCGGTGGGAAGACGGGCCTCGAGCCATTGAAGGAAGGCTAACGTCAGCAGGGCGATGGCGAGGAGCCGCAGCATCCGGCTATTCGCGTGCAGCTCGCGGAGTTACGCCCGCGGAGCCAAGGCCGCCGCGCGGCCGGAGCTCGGAGAAACCGCACCGAGGCGACCCGCACCAGATGCTCGCGCACCAGATGACTCAGCGTCGGGGCGCGTGAGCAGGCGCGCCGAGTTCAAGATGAATGCCAGCTCGGAGCCCACGTGGACCACCGACGCGAGGATCGGCGTGAGCACCCCGAACGCCGCAAGCGCCATCGCCGCGGCGTCAACCACGATCGTTCCAGTGAAATTCGCGTAGATGATGCGGCGGCAGCGCCGTGCGATCCGCAGAGTCTCGACGAGCTTGACGAGATCGTCGCCGATCAGCACGACTCCTGCACACTCGCGGGCGACGTCCGTACCTGATCCCATCGCGATACCGACACTCGCCTCGATGAGCGCCGGAGCATCGTTCACGCCGTCGCCCACCATGACGACCGTTCGCCCCTCCCGGGTGAGCTCGCGCACGCGCTGCACCTTGTCGTGAGGGAGGAGCTCGGCGCGAACTTCGTCCACGCCCAACTGCACTCCAATCGTCTCGGCGACCGTGCGGGCATCGCCGGTGAGCAGCACGGTACGAAGCCGCATCGCGCGCAAGGATCGCACCGCCTCGACCGCCTCCGCGCGCAGCATGTCCGCGACCTCGATCGACCCGAGGAGCAGTCCGGCCTTGGCCACATAGATCTCGGTGCCGCCATGCGCTCCCGGAGACACTTCGGGCAAGGGCACACCTCGCTCCGCAAGGAACGAGCGGCTTCCGGCCAGGACCTCGACGTCCTCGGTCGTCGCGCGCACCCCCTTGCCCGGGAAGGCCTCGAAGCTGTCGGGATAGTGAGGCGCTGCTCCGACCGCCCGTGCCAGGATCGCCCGAGCGAGCGCGTGCTCGGAGGGGCGCTCCGCGGTTGCGGCCGCGTCCAGCAACTCAGACTCACTGACCCCGGGTGCCGCTCGCAGCGCGACGACGGAGGGGCGCCCGAAGGTCAGCGTGCCCGTCTTGTCGAGCACGATCGTGTCGGCGCGGCCGAGGACTTCCAGCGCGATCCCACCCTTGATGATCGAGCCTTGGCGCGCCGCGCGGCCGATCGCGCCGAGGATCGCGAGCGGCGTACCGGCGGCGATGCCACAGGCACCCGCGGCGATCACAACGGAGATCGTCGCTCGAACGTCACCCGTGACGAGGAACGTCACGGCCGCTGCGGCAAGCGTGAAGTAGACGAGGTAGCCGGCGAGCCGGTCCGCGGTCTTCTGGATCGGCGCCCGCGTCCGCTCCGCGCGCTCTACGGCCTCGACGATGCGGCCGAAGGTCGTGTCGCGTCCCAGGGACTCGGTGCGGACGTCGAGAGTGCCGCTCTGGTTGATCGTGCCCGCGAAGACCGACATCCCGGAAATTTTTTCGACGGGCAACGACTCACCGGTGATCGTGGCCTGATCCACGGCCGAGCTTCCCGCGAGGACCGTTCCGTCGACCGGGACCAGTGAGCCGGGCTTCACGACGACGACGTCGTGCAGCCGCACCTCGGACGCATCCACTTCGCGGACGTCCCCGCCGCTGCGGACGAAGATGCGACGGGGCAGGAAAGCAAGAAGGTCTTCGATCGCGCGGCGCCCGCGGCCGACGGTCAGCTTCTCGATCTCCTCGGCGATCAGAACGAAGAGCACGATCACGAGCACCGTCAGGAACTCGCCGATGGCGAGCGCGGCGAGGAGCGCGATCGTCATCGAGAGCTCCATCGTCATGCGCCGCGCCGGTACGGCCTCCCAAGCGTCCTTCAGGATCGGGAAGCCGCCTACCAACATCACCGCGACCGCGACACTTCCGACGAGCCAAGTGCCTTCAAGCAGACCGAGACCGACCAGCGCGACAGCAACCGAGACGAGGGCGATCCGGGCGAGGGCGATCCGCGTGAATGCGAGCTCGTGTTCCTCGTCCACTCCGACTTCGTAGCCAGAGACCGGAGCCTCCACTGCGACCTCGCGCGGCACGGTCACCGGAGGCTCATCCGGAAGACTTTGGAGACCTCGTCGATCCCCGCGCGCTGTCTGGCACGGGGAGCTCTGTCGAGGATATGCGTCCGAATGTGCTCTTCGAGCAGCTCGACCATCAGCGCGTGGATGGCGCCGCGGCTCGCCGCGAGCGTCAACATGACCTCCGCGCAGCCGCGCTCCTCGTCCAGCGCGCGCTCGACAGCCTCGAGCTGCCCGCGGAGGCGACGGACGCGGTTCAGCAACCTCTTCTTGTGGAGAATCGTGTGGCCCACAGAGGGAACACTATACCCCCATGGGTATATGGCGCACCCGACTCGGCGCGCTTGGGGCCTGTCCCTATCCGCTGGGCACGCGGGCTGGGTCGCCATCGGCGACGAGCTGCCGAGGCTCGGTGGGAAGACGGGCCTCGAGCCCTTGAAAGGCTGACGCAGCAGCTCGACGCCGATGGCTACATGGTGATTCGCGACCGCACCAAGGACATGATCAAGTCGGGCGGGGAGTGGATCTCTTCGGTCGAGCTCGAGCTGTGCTGGAAGCGGCGGTGATCGCGCGGCCCGACGAGAAGTGGGTCGAGCGGCCGCTCGCCTGCATCGTGGCGCGCACCGGCGAGACACCGACCGCCCAGGAGCTGCGGACCTTTCTCGAACCGAAGGTCACGCGCTGGTCGAATCCGGAGAGCTTCGCGTTCGTGCGCGAGATCCCGAAGACCAGCGTCGGAAAGCTCGACAAGAAACGCCTGCGCGAATCACTCGCGAGCGGCGCGCTCGAGGTCGTCACGGTGCGCTGAAGCTCAGCCCTCCGCGACGAAGTCGCGCTTGCTCGCGCCGCAGACCGGACAGTACCAGCCCTCGGGGATGTCCTCGAAGGCCGTACCCGGCGGAATGCCGCCGTCCGGGTCCCCTTCGGCGGGGTCGTAGACGTGACCGCACGACTGGCAGACCCACTTCTTCACCGCGCGGGCGTCCACGTCCCCTTCAGGCTGAGGACGCCGTTCATGAAGTTGGAGAGCAGCATCGCGGGCTCGCCGACCTCGAGATCCGGCATGCGCGTCGTGAACTGGCGCAGGATCGACTTCACCATCTGGCGGCCGAGCGCCGAGCCCATGCAGTAGTGAGGGCCGTGACCGAAGCTCAGGTGGCGATTCGGCGAGCGCAGGATGTCGAAGCGATCGGGCTCGGGAAATTCGCGCTCGTCGCGGTTCGCCGAGCAGTACCAGAGCACCACCTTGTCGCCGGCTTTGATCGTCGTGCCCTCAAGCTCGAAGTCCTCGGTGGCGGTGCGCCGGAAATGCATGAGCGGCGGTGACCAGCGCAGGAGCTCCTCGACCGCGCCTTCGATGCGGCCCTCGAAGTTCTCGAGCAGCCGCGCCTTCTGGTCGGGGTAGCGCTGGAGGTTCAGCACCGCGTGCGCCATCGCGTGGCGCGTGGTGTCGTTCGACGCGCCCACGAGCAACGTGAAGAACGCGCCCAGCTCGGCCTCGGTCAGAGCCTGGCCCTCGTGCTGTGCGCGCACGACCCAGGACATCAGGTTGTCGCCCGGCTCGCGCCGGCACCGCTCGGCCTCGCCGAAGGCGATCTTCATGATCCGCTGCGCGGCGTCCTGAAACACGGCGAGGGGCGGTCCAATGTGCGCGTATGTCGGGTCGGCCCACGCCCCGAGCTGCTCGGCGCCCTCGATCAGCACGTCGCGGCGGTGAACGTCAGTGATTCCGACGAAGACCTCGGCGAACACGCGGCCGGGCAGCTGCTTGAAGACGAGCTCGCACAGGTCGCCCTTCCCCAGCGGCGCCACCTCGTCGATGATCCGCTGCGCCATCGCCTCGATCTGCTGCTCCATGCGGCGGATGTTGCGCGGGCTGAAGGCCGCCTGCGTGATGTTCCGCAGCGCCTGGTGGCGCGGGTCGTCCATCACGATGAACGAGAGGATGGTCTCGAGCTGCGGGAAGTCGTCGAGGAACACGCCCTGCGTCGACGTGAACACCTTGGCGGTGCGCGAGACCAGCTTGATGTCCTCGTAGCGAACGACCGCCCAGAAGCCCTTCGAGTTCTCGAGGCCCGGGGCGAGCGGCTCCGGCGCGCGGTGCCACGACACCGGATCGTGGTCGCGCAGCCAATGGAACGCGCGCTCGCGCTCCTCGTACGGCCGGGCCCAGAACTCGAGCGAGCTCAGGTCGATGTCCATCGGCGCGGTCGGTCTCACCGTTGTCTCCTCCGAGGGCAACTTTGGAGCAAGAGCGGGACCACCGCTCGCGGCCGCCCTGCGAGCCCGGCGGGCAGAGATCGATTCGAAACCGCCTCGTCCCTCAGAGAATGAAGCTGACCTTGCCCACGTCGCGCAGGGACTCGAGATCGAGGATCGCGCGGCGAGACTGGATGCGCAGGCCCCTCTCGCCGCGCTCGAGCACGTGCTCGTAGCGGCCGACGTAAGCGGCCGTCTGGTTCGAGCGCATGCGGTAGACCACGAAGTTGCTGGTCACCCAGAGGCGCGCGCCGTCGGTCCGCCGGATCCGTACGTTCGCGAGCAGCCGTCGCGTGCGCGCGTGAGGGTTCTCGCTCCAGGTCGTCTTTCCGAGCAGCTGCTCGACCCGCGAGCGCAGCCGCGCGGCGTCGTCGGCGATCAGGAACAGCGTGTCGGACGGCTCCGATTCGGGCGCATCCGTGGACGGCACGCTGTAGGTCGCGTCCTCGGTGAAGAGCGCGAGCCACTCGTCGAGCCGCCACTCGTCGAGAAGCGCCGCCTCGGCGAACAGGAAGTCCTCGACGTCGGCGCGCGACAGCGCGCTAGCGGGCTGCGGCACGGCGCCCCTCCCGGAGCGACGTCACGTTCGGCGCGAGCAGTGACTGCCAGCGGCGCCAGAACGTCCGCATCTGATGCTCGCCCGTGATCGGAGGCTCCGCTGCGCCGGTGTCGCGCGAGATGTCGTTCCACTCGCCCGGCGTCGAGGCGTAGCCGCGCTGGCACGATTCGAGCGCCTCGATGTCGTCGGGGGTCGCGAAGCCGCCGGGGCCGAGGAAGGTCAGGAAGTTCTCCAGCCGGTGGCGCCGGTGCTCGGGCGGTTCGCCGCGCGGCGCGAGCGACCAGGCCTCGACGTTCATCCGCCCCGGCGTGAGCGGATGGAAGGTGCGAATCGTGATCGCCATGATGTCGTTGATCACCAGGTTCGGGAAGATTCCGAGGTTGCGGCTGGTGGTCGCGATGCGATGCGCACGCTCCGCGCCGAGGCGCGCCTCGAGCTGCGCGCGGATCTCGGCGATCTCGGGCGCAGCGCTCTCGCCGAACGCCGGCACCCAGTGAGCGATCGGCCGCCCCCACGGCGCGGTGTACTCGATGCACGCGTGGCCGTTGCCGAGGTCCCGCACCGAGTTCCACTTGCGGCCCTCGGGGAGCCCGACCGCGCCGCTCGAGGCCAGATACTTCATGTAGCGCGCGTGCGCGATCTGCGCGTGGTAGCCGTCGTAGCTGTTCTCGACCAAGAGCTTCCAGTTCGCGTGGATCGCGTAGGACTGCGCGCCGCCCACGATCTCCATGCCGGCCTCGGACTGGTCGGCGACGAGGTCGAGATACTCCGCCGCGCCGCCCAGATAGTCGACGAGCGGAACGACTTCGGGATCGAAGCTCACGAACCAGAAGCCGCGGTACTGCTCGAGCCGCGGCGCTTCGCGCAAGCCCAGCTGCGCGCGCGAGAAACCCGGTGCGTACGCTTCCTCGCCGGGCACGCCGATCAGCTGGCCGTCGTTCCGGAAGGTCCAGCCGTGGTAGAAGCACTGGAAGCTGTTCGCATTGCCGCGGCGCTCGCGACACACCTCGGCGCCGCGGTGCGTGCAGGAGTTCAGCAGCGCCCGCACGACGCCATCTCTTCCGCGCACGAAGATCAGCTTGCGCACGCCGAGCTCGCGCACCCGGAAGTCTCCGGCCTCCGCGACCTCGGACTCATGGCCAAGGTAGATCCAGAACCGCTCGAAGATGCGCGCCCGTTCCTGGGCCAGCACGTCCGGGTCCAGGAAGGCCTGGTGGTGCACGCGGAAGAGACCACTGCGGACGTCGTCGTCGACGTGACTCAAGGCTGCTCCTTTGACGGGTCCCACGCCCAATAGCGCGCGACCGCGCCGGAATCGATGCGCAAGTCCGTGCCGGTCACGTGGCGAGCGTCGTCGGACGCCAGGTAGACCAGCGCTCGTCCGTAGTCGGCCGGCGATGGCAGCTCTTGAGTGGGTACGCCGCGGCGGAACGGCTCGAACGCGTCGATCACGCGCTGCGCCGGACGCGGCCGGCCCCAGCGCTCGGCGCGCGCCATGCCCTCGCGAGGGTCCGTGGCCGTGGGCGTCAGGCTGTTCACGCGGATGCCGTGCGGCGCGAGCTCCATCGCCACCGAACGGGTGAAGTTCAAGAGACCCGACTTGGCCGTGCAGTAGCCGACGTTGTTCGGCTGGCCCTGGTGACCGGCCGTGGAGATGATGTTCACGATCACTCCGCCCTGCCCGCGCGCGACCATGCGCCGTGCGACGGCCTGACTACACAGAAATGCGCCGTCGAGAATCACGGCGAGCTGGCGCTGCCACTCGGCGAGCGGCATGTCCAGGACGCCCTTCTGGTTGAAGATCACGGCGTTGTTCACCAACAGATCGATCGCGCCGAGCTCGCTCGCTGCGCGCTCGACCATGGCTTGGACGCCGGATTCGGAGGTGACGTCCGCAACGACCGCGGCCGCCTCGCCGCCCAGCTTGCGGATGCCGTTCGCACAGTCCTCCGCGTTCGCCGCGCTGGAGTCGACGCAGGCGACGCGCGCACCCTCGGCGGCGAGTGACTCGGCCAGCCCGCCGCCAATGTTCGGGCTCGTCCCCGTCACGATCGCGACCCGCCCCGAAAGCCTCATGCAGCGCGCTCCGTGCGCAGCGGCAGGCCGAGCAGCGCCCGCGCGTTTCCGCCGAGGATGGCCGCTTCGCTCGCCGGGTCGAGGCCGAGCGCGCGCACCTCGGCGGCGGGATCGCTCGGTCCGAGCGGCAGCGGGTAGTCACTGCCCAGCACGAGCTGACCCGCGCCGAAGCGGGTCACGAGCTGGCGCAGCCACGCCAGATCGAAAGTGACCGTGTCGAACCAGAAGCGGTCCAGGTACTGCGACGGCGGCCTGCGCGCCGCGCTTCGCGCCTCGGGGACGCGCTCGTAGCCGGCCTGCAGACGCGCGAGGAGCGCCGGGAATGCGCCGCCGCCGTGGTAGAGCACGACGCGCAGCCGCGGGTGGCGATCGAAGACGCCCCCCATGACCAGGAGCGTCGCCGCGAGCCCCGTGTCGAACAGGTTCCCGACCAGCGGCGACAGCGCGTAGCGCGCCAGCGCGCCCTTCGGCGAGGCTTCGAACGGATGCACGCAGACCGGCATCTCGAGCGTCTCTGCGGCGGCCCAGAACGGCTCGAGGCGCGCGTCGTCCAGGTCGAGCGCGCCCGCGCGCGCGGGAATCTCGACGCCGCGCAGACCCAGCGCGTGCGAGCGCTCGAGCTCGCGCGCGGCGGGCTCGGGTGACTGCAGGGGAACCGACGCGAGCGGTGCGAAGCGGCTGGGGTACTGGCGCGCGAGCGCCGCGAGTGAGTCGTTGTTGACCTGCGCCACCGCGAGCGCCAGGTCAGGCGGCGCGTCCGCATACAGCACGAAGGGCGTGCACGACACGGCCTGCACGTCGATCGCCAGCCGGTCCATGTCGGCGAGTCGTGCGCGCGGATCGCACATGCGCGCGTGCAGCGGGCGGACCGCCTGCGCCCCGATCCGCGCGAAGCGGCCCTCGCCGCGGATCTCGATGCGCGTGTCGAGCCGCGCTCCCTCGCGCGCAAGGAACGCGACCACGTCCTCGCACACCATGTGGTTGTGCACGTCGATGACTGCGGGCGCGCCTAGCTCCATACGCCGAACACCCGAAAGCCGGTGGAGATCCACGACGCGCGGTACCAGGTCACCTCGAGCTTGCGGCTGCCCATCGCGCCGGCTCCGACGATCCAGTTGCGCAGCTCGTGGTCACCGTTCGCCTCGATCTCCGGGCTGTCGTAGTCGCGCAGCCGGTGCCCCTCGCCGGCCTCGAGCCAGCGCATCTTCTCGAGGTTCCCCTCGAGGTCCATGCGCATCCGGTCGAAGCGGCTGGTGAGCCAGGTGTGCGACCAGGTCGAGCTCGGGCAGACCAGGACACGGAACGGTGACGCCTCGACGATCTCGCGGATTGCCTCGCCCATGGCGTACAGTCGGCGCGACGTCGGCGCCGCCGGATAGGCAGACGCTCGCGTCGGGTCGCGCCGCGCCGCCGGGTCGAAGATCGCCAGCTCCGCGCCGTAGCAGTTCACGAGCAACGGAATGATCGGGATCCGCCCGTCGTCGTTGCGCAGAAACAGCTGCGTGTTGGCGTGCGCGTGCGGGAGGCCGTACCGCCAGTGGGCGGCGTTCAGATCGTTCGTCGAGCTGATGTCGAAGCCGCGGCGGATCAAGCCGTCGCGGATCGCGAGCGCGGCCGGAGCGTGACACGGCCAGCGGTAGGAGTGAGTCGGATCGACGCCCCAGGTGCGCTTCACGTACTCCGCGTCACCCGGCATGCGGGTGCCGTGGAAGGGCACCGCGTCGACCTCGGCGCCGACGTAGATCGCGTACGGCGGGAGGTTGCCGGGCAGGAAGGCCTGCGCCTGGTCGTCGCCGATGAGCAGGATCGCGTCGGGCGCGAGCGCATCGATGCGCCGGCGCAGCTCGGCGAACGCGTCCCAGTGCGCCTGGTGGTGCTCGCGTGCGACTGACTCGGGATCGGATCCCATCTCCGCGAGGGCTTCGGGTGGATCGACGAAGGGCTTGCCCGAGAGAGACTCGGCGAGCCCGCACAGCATCTTGCGGAAACGCAGCAGGTTCTCTGGCGCGCTCATGAGATAGGGAACGTGCGTGGTGCCGACTCCGAGCACTTCACCCATGGCGTTCTCCGTTCGGGCGCGCGAACGCCCGCGCGAGCGTGCGCCGGATCTCCGCCCGCACGGCCCGCAGGTCGAAGCCCGACGGCGCGAGCAGCCACTGCAAGACGACCCCGCGCAGCAACCCCACGATGAACACTGCGAACGCTCTTGCGTCGGTCTCGCGCGGCATCTCGCCCGCGCGCACGGCGGAGCGCACCGTGCGCTCGACGCCGGCGCGCAGCGCGCGGTCGGCCTCGACGAACGTCTCGTGGATCCCCGGCACGAGGCCGATCGATTCGCCCAGGAGCTCGTAGTACGCCCGCCCGAGGTGCCCGCTGCGCACGACCGCATCGAGATAGGTGTCGATCGTGACCAGGAGCGCCTCGAGCCCGTGCTTGTCCGCGAGGGCGGGCTCGAGCTGATCGTGCGCGAAGTAGGTCTGGAACTCGTCGGCCAGCACCCGAACCAGCTCGTCCTTGGAGCCGAAGCGCTCGTTCACGAGACCTCGGCTGTAGCCGGCCTTCGCGCCGATCTGCGCGAGCGTCGTCTTGCTGAAGCCCTGGTCCGCGATGAGCCGGGTTGCGGCGTCGAGGAGACGTCGTTCGGAGCGCGCGCGGCGTTCGGCCTGACGCTGCTTCACGTCCCGAAGTTTACTTGATGGTCGTCAAGTAAAACAAGGCTCTTCTCGCGCCGACGTTCTCAGGCACGTCTTGCGCCGTTCAGTCCGCCTAGCAGCTGGCCATGCAGGAGGTGCCCCAGGTCGCACGAGTCAGTATGTGTCGAACAGGCGTTGAACGTCCGCTGCCGAGCGCTGCTTGAGCAGCGCGAGCGACAACAGGATTCGCGACTTCTGCGGGTTGAGCTCGTGCGACGCCACGAAGCCAAGCTTGTCGTCGTCGAGCTCGACGTTGCGGCCCACGATCCCGGTGGGAACGCGGCTGCTGCGCACGACCGTCACGCCTTTCTTCACGGCTTCGGCGGCCGCGTCCACGGAGCTCTTGTTCATGTTGCCGTTGCCCACGCCCGCGATCACGATGCCCTTGGCGCCCTTGGCCACCGACGCGTCGATCAAGTCGGCCGACATGTCGGCGTCGGCGAACACCACGTCGACGCGCGGCAGCTTGGTGACCGACGAGATGTCGAACTCGCTCTGCGTCGTGTGCTTCCATACCGGCGTGTTGTAGTAGTCCTGCTTCCCATAGTGGGTGGTGCCGATGATGCCGCGCATGGGCGACATGAAGGTGTCGACTGCGGTGGTGCTCATCTTCGTGAGCGAGTGAGCCGCGTGGATCTCGTCGTTCATCACCACCATCACGCCCCGACCCTTGGCCTGTGGATCGCTCGCGACTGCGACGCCGTTGTAGAGATTGAGAGGCCCGTCGGCGCTCACGGCCGTCGACGGCCGCATCGAGCCCACCAGCACCACCGGCTTGTCGGTCTTCACGGTGAGATTCAGGAAGTACGCGGTCTCTTCCATGGTGTCGGTGCCGTGCGTGATCACGAAGCCGTCTACGTCGCCCTTGGGCGCCAGCTCGTTGATGCGCTTGGCCAGCTTCAACATGATGTCGAACGACATGTCCTGCGAGCCGACGTTCGAGATCTGCTCGCCCTTGACCTTGGCCAACTTGTCGATTCCCGGGACGGCCGCCAGCATCGCGTCGATGGTGACCGCGCCCGACGTGTAGCCCGACTGAGTGCCGGTCGCGGCCGCGCCGGCGATGGTGCCGCCCGTGGCCAGGATGACGATGTTCTTCTGCGCCGCCGCTTCCCGCGAAGCGACCGCCAGCAGGACAGGAAGAATGACTCGCAGAGCTCGAGCGAGAGTCGCGGTGATCATTTCTTGTACTTGCTCCTATCCAAGTTGGTGAGCTTCGCCGGATCGAGCAGGTCCTTGATCTGCGCCTCCGTCAGCACCTTCTTCTCGCGAATGATCTCCAACAGACCCTTGTTGGTGCGGTAGGCCTCGTTCGCGAGCTCGGTGGCTTTCTCGTAGCCGATCACCGGATTCAGCGCGGTGACGATGCCGACGGTCGTCTCCATGTAGTGCTCGAGGACCTTCTCGTTGACGGTGATTCCATCGACGCACTTCGTCCGCAAGGCGGCGGAGCCGTTCCTGAGCAGCTCCTGTGACTCCATCATCGAGAGCCCTGCCAGCGGCTCGTACGCATTGAGCTGAAGCTGGCCCGCGTGAGCTGCGATGCTCACGCCCGCGTCGTTGCCCATCACGCGAAACGCGATCACGTTGACGAGCTCGGGAATCACGGGGTTCACCTTGCCCGGCATGATCGACGAGCCCGGCTGCATCGCCGGCAGATCGAGCTCCGCGAGCCCTGCGCGCGGCCCCGAGGCCAGCAGGATCAAGTCACTGGCGATCTTGGAGAGCTTGATCGCCACGCTCTTCAGCGCCGAGGAGTAGACCACGAAGCCCTGCTGCTCCCAGGTCGCCGCGATCAGGTCGTCCGCGAGCACGATCTTCTTCCTGGTCAGCTTGGCCAGCTCGGCGGCGCACTTCTCGGGATAGCCCTTGGGAACGTTGATGCCGGTGCCGATCGCGGTGGCGCCCATGTTGACGGGGTACAGGTACCTCTCCGCGTCCTTGAGCAGCTGGATCTCGCTCTCGAGCGACGCCGCGAAGGCATGGAACTCCTGGCCGACGGTCATCGGCACCGCGTCCTGCAGCTCCGTGCGCCCCATCTTCGTGACCTCGAGATACTCGTTTCCCTTCTTGCGGAACGAGGCGGCCAGCTTCTGGAGCTCCGCGATCAGCGCGTCGTTGCGCATGATCACGGCCACCTTGATCGCCGTCGGATACGAGTCATTCGTCGACTGCGACATGTTCAGGTCGTCGTGAGGCTCGACGAACTGGTACTCGCCCTTCTTGTGGCCGGTGAGCTCGAGCGCGACGTTCGCGAGCACCTCGTTGGCGTTCATGTTGGTCGAGGTGCCCGCTCCGCCTTGATACCAGTCGACGAGAAACTGGTCGCGGTACTTCCCGGCGCGCACCGCCGCGTAGGCCTTCTCGATCGCGGCGAGTCTCTCGGGCTTCATCGCGCCGACCGCAGTGTTGGCCCGAGCCGCCGCCAGCTTCACGATCGCCCAGGCATCGACGAACTCGGGGTAGTGATTCATGAGCACACCGGAAATCTGGAAGTTCTCCAGCGCGCGGGCCGTCTGGACTCCGTAGTAGGCGTCGCTCGGCACCTGCTTCTCGCCCAGCAAGTCCTTCTCGGTGCGTGTGGAGGTCGCCGTGGTCTGCGCGCGGGCCAGACCCAATGGCGCGCATAGCAGCAGTAGCGCCAGCGCCGTAGCGCGCTTCGTGATCATCTCTTCCTCCTCAGGATGACGCGGGTCAGTGGATCACGGCCGTGAGCGCGAGCGCCGCGAGTGTCGACGCGAGAACGCTGATCAGTCCCGGCCGCATGAAGCTGTGATTCAGCACGAAGCGCCCGATGCGCGTGGTGCCGCTCTGGTCGAGTGACACGGCCGCGAGCACCGTGCCGTAGGTGGGCAGGAAAAACGTGCCGTTCACCGCCGGATACACGGCGAGAAAGAGCGCCGGCGAGAGGCCGATCGCGCTGGCTACCGGCGAGAGCGTCACGATCGTCGCGGCTTGACTCATGAGCAGGATCGACAGCGTGAAGAGACAGAGCGCGAACAGCCACGGCCGGTCCGACACGAGCGCCGACATCGCGCCGATGATCTGTGACTTGTTTCCCTCGAAGAACGACGAGCCCAGCCACGAGACGCCCAGGATGGACACGAACGCGACCAGCCCTCCCTTCATCACGCCGCCTTTCACCGCGGTCTCGGCGTTCGCGCCGAAGAGAAGGAAGGTCGCACCGGCGCTGGCGAGCATCACGATCATGATCGCCCCACCCATGCCCACGTTCCGGCGCAGCCCCGGGAACAGGCCCAGCAGCACGACGATCGTGATGGCGGTCGCGAATACGAGACACGCGCCGATCGCGTTGCGGCGCGCCGCGCCCTGTAGCTTGGCGGCAGCGGCCGTGACGGTGATCTTGCCCTCGGCCACGCGCCGCTGGTATTCGGGATCCTCTTCGAGCTCGACGCCGCGCCGGAACACGGCGAGTATGCCTGCAGCGACGCCGACCAACGTCGCCGGGATCGCCACGAGCAAGATCTCCGGCAGGCCGATCGCCGAGCCGCCGAGCGCGCCGACCAGCGCGACCGTCACCGCCGAGACCGGCGACGCAGTCAGCCCCTGCTGCGCCGCGATTACACTCACCGACAGCGGCCGCTCCGGCCGAACACCCGCATTGCGAGACACTTCGGCGATGATGGGCAGCAGTGCATAGATCACGTGTTGCGTGCCCGAGACGAAGATCAGCGCGTAGGTCACGAGCGGCGCGAGCACCGTAATGCGCGCCGGGTTCCGGCGCAGCACGCCCTCGGCGATCTCGAGCAGATAGTCCAGCCCGCCGGCAGCTTGCATGACCGACAGGGCAGTAATCACCGCGATGATCATGCCCAGCACCTGGGTGGGCGGCCTGCCCGGGGGAAGGCCGAAGCCGAACACGAACACGGCGAGCCCGAGCCCAGACACTGCGCCCAGACCGATGCCACCCACGCGCGCGCCGACCAGGATGCATACGAGCAAGCTCGCGAGCTCCAGCCAGAGCATGCGCGCATCGTGCGCTGAGTCAGGGGGGAAGGCAACTCCCGCCGAAGTGCCTCGATGCGGCTCGCATTCCGAGAGCGACGCCTTGGCCTTGCGGGGCCGGAGCCGTTCCCGCGAGCTCAAGGATGGATGAGCCGGGAATCGTCCGGGCTCCGCTCACGCGTGAGTCTCTCGCGGATTCGCTCGAAGACTCGCGGCGGCTGCTGGCGAGGATCCGTTTGCAGCGCCTCTTCGAGGCTGGCGATCGCCGCGGCACGCTCCTGACTCGCAAACTGTACGTTTGCGAGTGCCTCGAGCGCGGCCGCGTCGCGGCGGCCGGTGGCACTCACCGCGCGCTCGGCGTAGCTCCGGGCCTCGGCGAGGCTGGCGGGATCGGGCTCTTCGCGCAGCAGGAAGAGCGCCATGCGCCGGAGCGCGTAGGCGTCGTCGGGTGAGCGGCTGAGCGCATCGAGGTAGAGCTCACGGGCCCGAGGACGATGGCCCGCGAGCTCGTTCAATGCGCCCAGGTCGACGCGCGCAGTCACTGGATCGGGCTGGAGCGGGAGCAAGCTCTGGTAGTAGTCGATCTCGCTCTCGAGCGCCGTCCGCTTCTCGACCTCGGCTTCGCGCGTGAGGCCCGCGGCGCGATACGCCGCTGCGAGGTTGTAGTGTGCCCGGCGATTGTGCGGGCGCGCGGCAACGTCGGCCCGCCAGAGATCGATCGCGCTCCGGTAGTCCCCTGCACGCAGGAACGAAACGGCTCCGAGCGCGAGCGCTGCCAGCCCGACCAGCGCGAGCGCCCAGCGCGTCGTGCCCCCGCGAGCGAAGAGCGCGGCCATCGCAGTCACTGCCAGTGCCAGAAGGGCGGCAAGCGCAAGGTACATGCGACGCTCGGCGCCCACCTCGGACGCGATCGGCACGATGCTCGAAGACGGCGCGAGCAGCGCGAAGCAGGCGATCCCGACGAACCCCGCCGCGGGCCAGCGCCGCAGCGCGTACAGCGACAGCGCCAGGAGCGCGATCAGCAGCCCGAAGCCCTGCGGGACGTCGCGAAGCCCGATCGGGTCCGGGGTGCCATAGTCGAAGACCAGCGGCCAGGGCACGAACACCAGTCGGAGATAGTGCGGCACCAACAGGCACTGATTCGCGAGATAGATGGCCGGAGTGACCCAGTGTTCGAAGCCCGCCGACTCCGCGCGCGGCGCCTGCGCGACCAGAAACAAAAGGACGCCCCAGGTCAGCGCGAGCCCCGACCCCGTCGCGATCCGAACCCGCCGTGCCAGGCCCAGCGCCCGGCCCCAGAACACCGCGTCGTGGAGGGCAACGACCAGCGGAGCGGTCACCATCACCTCTTTGCAGCCCATTCCGAGCGCACAGCTCGCCACCGCGCCGGTCACCCACGCCCACGGCCGCGCCGAGTCGTGCGCCCGGATCGCGCACCACAGCGTCGCGAGATAGAACACCGCCATCAGCGACTCGGTGCGCGCGCTCACGTAGCACACCACCTCGCTCGCGAGCGGGTGCAGCGCGAACATCAGCGCCACCGCAGATGCGATGCCGCGCGCATGCGCGCCGAAGCGCGCGGCGCAGCGCGGTGACTCGAGCGTGCGTCGGACGACGCCGTACAGGAGGAGCGCGGCAATCAGGTGCAGCGCCATGTTCACCAGCCGATATCCGCGCGGGTCGAGCCCGCCCGCCGCGTAGTTGAGCGCGAGAGACAGCGCAACGACCGGCCGCCCGGAGGTGGTGAGATCGACCGGCTGCTGGAGCACCCGTCCGAGCGGTGTCAGCGCCCGGATCGTCTGGTTGTCGACGATCGCGGTCAGGTCGTCGAACACGAACGGCCCAGGCAGCGCACGCGCGTACACCGCCCCGAGCGCCAGGGCGAGGAGCGCCGCGAGACCGAGATTCCAGAGCCGGTCGCGAGTCAGCGCAGCTTTCCCTTCCGGATGAATGTTGAGGCGAGGTGCTAAGGGAAGCGCTTCACCCGCGCCGGCGTCTGCGCCGAGCCCGGCGGCTCGCGCACGTAGTCGGGCGGGATCGTCATCGCTTTCTGGATCGACGGCCGCTCGTCGAGGCGCGCGAGATACCGGGAGACGTTCTTCATCTCGCCGAAGTCGATCGCCTCGAGCATGCGCGCGATGTGCAGCGCCCAGTAGATTCCGATGTCCGCGGCGGTGAACCGTTCACCCGCCATGCAGGGCGAGCCCTCGAGTGAGTCGTCGACGAAGCCGACCGCGATGTCGAGCCGGACCCGCGCCGCCTGCCGTGCCTTCTCGTCGAGCGGCGTGGTGCTCCACCGGCCCGACGACCAGAGATACGCGACCACCGGAGGCGCGAGGCTCGCCTCTGCGAAGTGCAGCCACTGGAGATACTTCGCTCGGGCCGGATCCGTGGTCGGCGCGGCCAGTCGGCCCTGGGTGTCGTAACGATCGATCAAGTACTGAACGATCGCCATCGACTCCATCATCTTCACTTCCCCGTCTTCGATCACGGGCGCCCCGCCGAGCGGGTTGATCGCGAGCAGGTCCGGCTTCTTCAGCTCCGAGCGCCTGCGCAAGTCGATCTGGTACGGAACGCCGATCTCTTCCGCGGCCACGATCACCCGCGTCGAGCGGCTGTTGGGCATGTGATAGATCTTCAGCATCTGGGCTCAGCCCGCCCCGCAGCTGGCCATGCAAGAGGTGCCCCAGGCTGCGCAGTTTGCGAGTGACTGTGTGACTCCAATCTTGAGCATAGCCTTCGACGCCGCGAGATCGTCGCGGACCGTTTCCTTGCACTGCTTGATGCTCAGTGCGACCGTGTTGTTCGCGGCGCAGGAGCTGAGCTCGAACTTCAGGCTGCGAGCGATTCCCTTCGAGTAACAGGAGCCCGTCGCCGACGTGGCTTGCTTGCACTGCCCCACCGCGGCGCGGCAGAGCGCCTGGCAGCTGCGAACCGTGCTCTTGGGTCCGCTCTGGGCGGCGAAATAGTCCGGGAGCTGCATCTGGGCCACCGTGTCCAGGTTGCCGCAGACACCCTCGCCGATCGGATCGCTGTACGACGGCTCGACGAAGTCGGCGGCGGCGAGCCTGGCGACTGACAACAGGAATGGAAGTGCGAAGCCCAGGAACATCGAACGACGCAGCACGGGTGAACCTCCGCTTCTCAACCCACCCAGGCGGACAGCGTAGACCCGTGCGGGCGCAAGAAGCAAAAGAAGTTGAGGAGCTATGATGGGCGCGCGATCCCCATGAGACTGGTCCAAGCGCAGAAGCTCGACTCCGTCGACGACTACCGGCTGATCGACGCGCCCGTGCCTGCGCCCGCGTCCAGTCAAGTGCTGATCCAGGTCCACGCCTGCGGCATGGGATACGTCGACGCCCTCGTCGCCCTGGGGCGATATCAGGTGAAGCCGCCGCTGCCCTTCACGCCGGGCCAGGAGATCGGCGGAGTCATCGAGGCGGTCGGCGAGGGCGTCTCTCAGCCGAAGGTCGGCGAGCGCGTGATGGCCTCGTTGTTCGGCGGAGGCCTTGCCGAGTATGTCACGGTCCCCGCGCCCGCGGTCCAAGTGATTCCCGATGCCATGACCTACGCCCAGGCTGCGGGATTTCGCGTCAACTATCTCACGGCGCTGCATGGCCTCGAGGACCGCGCCGCCCTGCAGCCTGGGGAGCGTCTCTTGGTGCTGGGCGCGGCGGGCGGGGTGGGGACGGCCGCGATACAGATCGGGCGCCTGCTCGGGGCCGAAGTGATCGCCGCGGCATCGACGCCCGAGAAGCGCGCGTTCGCGCTCGCGCAGGGTGCGCAGCGCGTGCTCGACACCCAACCGGACGGCTGGCGTGAGCGCCTGAAGCAGGCCTGCGAAGGCGGCGGCCCGGACGTGGTGTTCGATCCGGTGTGCGGCCCGCTGTTCGAGCTCGCCTTCCGCTCGCAGTCGTGGCGGGGCCGCCATCTCGTGGTCGGCTTCGTCGGCGGGCCGATCCCGAAGCTCCCCGCCAACCTCCCGTTGATGAAGGGCGCGTCGCTCGTCGGGGTGGACGTGCGCCAGTTTCTGCTGTTCGAGGCGGAGCGAGGCCAGAGCCACCTCCGGCGGCTGCTCGCCTGGGTGGCAGAAGGGCGACTCACTCCACCGGTCGGCCGTCGCTTTCCACTCACGGAGTTCGCGCAGGCCATGCAGTTCGCGACCTCGGGGGCCGGGTCGGGAAAGACCGTCATCGAGCTGGCGTAGAGCTCGGCGGACGCGTCGAGCCTAGCGCCGCCCCTTCCCCGCAACGGCGGTCGCCGCGTGCGTGATCTGGCCGTCGGACCCTGCGGTCATGCGCTGGCGCATCACGTCCTGCAGCCTCGCGCGTTGCGCCGGGTCGAGCTTCGCGATCGTGCGCCCGGGCGGCGAGAACGGGATGGTCTGAACCTGCCAGTACTCGTCGAAGCTGGCGAACGTGCGTGTGACTTCGATCTCGGTCGCGTCGATCTCGCGCAAGCCCGCCGCGGCAAGTGACTCGCGCATGCCGGCGGCGCTCCCTTCGGGCACGAGCGGCGAGGTCAACGGCTCGGCGCCGATGCTTCTCACCCCGGCCATGACCGGCGCGTAGGGCGCGAAGTCTTCGCCCGCTGTGCGTTTCCAGGTGTAGGCGCCGACGAGCCCGCCCGGGCGCAGCACCCGTTTCATCTCGGCGAGGGCTCGCCGGCGATCGGCGAGGAAGTGCAGCACGAGTGCCGACGCGACGACGTCGAACGAGCCTTCGCCGAAGGGCAGGGACAGCGCGTCGGCGACCTCGAACACGGGCCCGGGCAGGTGCTCGCGCGCGTAGGCGATCTGCTCGGGAGACGGATCGATGCCGGTGAGTGAGGCGGGCGCCGCGCGGCGCACGATCAGCTCACTGAACGCGCCGCTGCCGCAGCCGACGTCGAGCCAGCGCGCGGCGCGGGGCGCGTCGAGCCAGGCGAGGAACGTCTGGCCGATCGCGCGGCTCCAGGCGCCCATGAAGCGCTCGTAGTCCGCGGCGGCGTCGAATGTGACTTTGACTTCTGCCACGAGCGTGGATCGTACACGGAAAGGACGCCGGCGCGTGAGCCGCGCTAGGCTCCGGGCGTGAGCGAAGCGCTTCGCCGCGAGCTCGAAGATCCGGGATACACGCCTGCGCGGCGCGTATTCGGCGAGCTCTTGCCGCTGCTCGCAGAGCCCGACTTCGCGCAGCGCGCCGAGAGAGCGCTGCGCAGCGCGGGCCTTCCCGCGGCGCTGTTTGCCGCCGAGGCGCTGACTGCGAGTGATCCCGCGCTGGGACCCGCGCTGGTGCGACTCGCGGGTCACGCCCTGCGCTCGAACGACTCACCCGCCCTGCTCCAGGCGCTCGAGCTCGCGCTCCGGAGCCGCGACCCGGAGACCCGGCGCCAGGCCGCCATCGCGCTCGGAAAGTGCGGCCGCGCGGCCTGCGAGGACGCCTTGCTCGACTGTCTCACGACGCCCGATGCCAAGCTGCTGCGCTCCGTCGTGGAAGCCCTGGGGAAGGTCGGCGGCGAGCGCGCGCTCGCTCGGCTGCGCACGCTCACTCCGCCCGACAAGCTCAGGCCGATCCTCGAGCGCGCCTGCCTGATGCTGGAGCGCACCACGGAGCGGGCCGCGGGCGCGGCCGGCACGATCGCGCTCGACGTCGCCCTGCCCGAGCCCCGTTCGGTCGTGCTGTCCTGCCGCGCGGGCCTGGTGGAGCTGCTTGCCCAGGAAGCGCGGCCGCTCGGCGGGCGCGCGGTCAGTGACTCCGAGGTCGCGCTCGACTGGGGCGGCACTCTGCGCCCGCTGCTCTCGCTGCGGATCGCGCTCGACGTGGGTCTCTCGTGCAGCCTCGACGCCGCCACCCCCGCTGCCGTGTTGAGCGGGCTCTTGCGCCCGGAGCTGGTCGGCGCCCTGCGCGCCTGGACGCTCGGCGCTCTGCGCTTCCGGCTGGACTGGGTGGGTCACGGACACCGGCGCGCAGACACTTGG
>DATKAO010000002.1 GCA_035498015.1 Myxococcota bacterium | reverse complement strand
CACCGACTCGGTGGTCGGCGTGGTGACGGCCTCGTCGTAGGCGTTGGTGTGCAGGCTGTTGGCGCCGTCCTGCAGCGCGAGCAGCGCCTGCAGGGTGGTGCGGATGTCGTTGAACGACATCTCCTGCGCGTGCAGCGACCGGCCCGAGGTCTGGATGTGATACTTGAGCTTCTGACTGCGCTCGGCGGCGCCGTAGCGCTCGCGCAGCGCGATCGCCCAGATGCGGCGCGCGACGCGCCCGATCGCGGCGTACTCGGGATCGAGGCCGTTCGAGAAGAAGAACGAGAAGTTCGGCGCGAACTCGTCGATCCCGAGCCCGCGCGCGAGATAGTACTCGCAGTAGGTGAAGCCGTTGGCCAGCGTGAACGCGAGCTGCGTGATCGGGTTCGCCCCGGCCTCGGCGATGTGGTAGCCCGAGATCGACACCGAGTAGAAGTTCTCGATGTCGTGGCGCGCGAAATACTCCTGCACGTCGCCCATGAGCTTGAGCGAGAACTCGGTCGAGAAGATGCAGGTGTTCTGGGCCTGGTCCTCCTTCAGGATGTCGGCCTGCACCGTGCCGCGCACGCGGGCCAGCGCCTCGCGCCGGATGCGCGAGTAAGTCGCAGCGTCGACCAGCTGGTCGCCCGACACGCCGAGCAGCGCCAGGCCGCGGCCGTCGTGCCCCTCGGGCAGCGGGCCCTCGTACCGCGGCAGGTCGCGGCGCTTGGCGAGCTCCGCCTTCACGCGCTCGAGCTGGCCGGTCTTGCGCAGGTGCTCCTCGACCGCCTGGTCGATGACCGCGTTGAAGAACAGCGCGAGCACGACGGGCGCGGGCCCGTTGATGGTCATGGAGACGGAGGTCTTGGCGTCGAGCAGGTCGAAGCCCGAGTAGAGCTTCACCGCATCGTCGACGGTCGCGACCGAGACACCCGAGGTCCCGACCTTGCCGTAGATGTCGGGCCGCAGGTCCGGGTCGCGCCCGTAGAGAGTCACGCTGTCGAACGCGGTCGAGAGCCGCACCGCGGGCTGGCCCAGCGACAACAGGTGGAAGCGGCGGTTCGTGCGCTCGGGCGGGCCCTCGCCCGCGAACATGCGCGCGGGGTCCTCCTCGCCGGTGCGCTTGAACGGGAACACCCCGGCGGTGAACGGGAACCGGCCGGGCAGGTTCTCGAGCGCGGCGAAGCGAGTCACCTCGCCCCAATCTTCCGTGCGCGGCAGCGCCACGCGCGGGAGCGAGAGACCCGAGAGCGTGGTGCCGAAGTTGCGCGCGGGAATCGCACGGCCCCGCACCTCGTAGCTCTGCTCCTCGGCCGCGTAGCGCGCGCGGGTCTCGGGCCAGGACTCGAGCGCGGCGCGCGAGTCGGCGCCGAGCTTGCGCAGCTCGGCCTCGGAGCGCGCGCGCAGCGAATCGGCCTCGTCGCCCTCGCCGATCGCCTCGGCCGCCTGCGCGAAGGCGGCGGCGCGGCGCGCGGTCGCGACGTCGCGCTCGGTGCGGGCGCGGTAGCCGCGCACGCTCTCGGCGATCTCGGCCAGGTAGCGGCCGCGCTCCACCGGCACGATGGCCTGCGCCTCGGGCAGCGCGAACGGGGGCGTCTCAAAGGCAGCGTAGCCGGCGAAGCCGCGCTCGTGCAGGACACCCATGAGCGCGGCGAACACTCGGTCGGTGCCCGGGTCGTTCCAGCGGCTCGCGATCGTGGGAAACACGGGCACGCGCTCGTCGGCCAGAGTCACTCCCGGGTGGTTGCGGCGCCACTGCTTGCGCACGTCGCGCAGCGCGTCCTCGCCGCCGCGCCGGTCGAACTTGTTCAGCACCACCGCGTCGGCCAGCTCGAGCATGTCGATCTTCTCGAGCTGCGAAGGCGCGCCGTACTCGGGCGTCATCACGTAGAGCGACACGTCGGCCAGGTCGACGATCTCGGAGTCACTCTGGCCGATGCCCGCGGTCTCGACCAGGATCAGGTCGAAGTTCGCGGCCTGCAGCACGCGCACGCCGTCGGCCACCGCGCCCGACAGCGCGAGGTGGGCGCGGCGCGTGGCGAGCGAGCGCACGAACACCTGCGGCGCGTGGATCGCGTTCATGCGCAGGCGGTCGCCCAGGAGAGCCCCGCCGCTGCGGCGACGCGTGGGATCGACCGACAACACGCCCACGGACCGGTCGGGGTGGGTGAGCCGGAAGCGGCGCACCAGCTCGTCGACCAGGCTCGACTTGCCCGCGCCGCCGGTGCCCGTGAAGCCGACCACGGGAGCCGGTGTCCCGCGGCGGCGTGACTCCATGCGCTTGCGCAGGGCGTCGAGCGCCGGGTCCTCGGAGCCGGAGGCCGCTTCGAAGTGCGAGATCAGCCGCGCGATCGCGGTG
The DNA here is from genome assembly GCA_035498015.1 of Myxococcota bacterium. NCBI lineage: Bacteria > Pseudomonadati > Myxococcota > Myxococcota bacterium. The sequence goes on along the minus strand of DATKAO010000002.1, from coordinate 2,957 downwards.
CTGGACTCCACCGACAGGCGCGCGAGCTCCTGCTCCGCCCGCACCTCGGGCCGCGCGAGCCCTCCGGCGAGCACCTCGCGGATCATGCCTTCGAGCCCGATCTTCTGGCCGTCCTCGGGCCGGAAGATGCGAGTCACTCCGCGCGCGTGCAGGTCGCGCACCTCTTCGGGGCTGATCACGCCGCCGCCGCCGCCGTACACGCGGATGTGTCCCGCCCCGGCTTCGCGCAGGCGGTCGACGAGATAGCCGAAGAACTCCACGTGTCCGCCCTGGTACGAGGAGACGGCGACGACGTCGGCGTCTTCCTGGAGCGCCGCGGTCACCACGTCTTCGACCGAGCGATCGTGGCCCAGGTGGATCACCTCGGCGCCTTGCGCCTGCAGCAGCCGCCGCATGATGTTGATCGAGGCGTCGTGGCCGTCGAACAGCGCCGCCGCGGTCACTGCGCGCACGGGGCCGCGCTGGAGCGTGGGTAGGGTGCCCACGCGACCATCGGTCGGGGCGGGCTCGGGCGTGCGGCGGGTCTGCGTCATGGGCTCGTCGGACCTCTGGCTAGCACTTCCCTTAACGGCGGGTCAACCGATCCGCCTGCGATCGTTCGATTTGATCTATTGAGTGCCACTCGAATAAGATCGAGCCGGACTCAATAGGGAGGTCCGCTGGTGAAAACGTCCCGCAGCGCGGCACGCGCACGGCCCCGTACCCGCGACCCCCAGCAGAAGCGCGCGCTCCTGATCGCGACGGCGCGCGAGCTGTTCGCCAGCCGCGGCTTCGCCACGACCACCACCGCCGACGTCGCCCGCCGCGCGGGCGTCTCGGAGGGGATCGTGTTCCACCACTTCGGGTCGAAGGCCGGCTTGCTCGAGGCGGCCGCCGCGGACTACGGGCAGGGGCTGGCCGAGGCCATGTTCACGGAGGCGCCGGCCGGCGCGAAGCCTTCGGCGGAGGCCATGCTGCGGGCTGCGTTCGCCTACGTGCGCGAGCACGGCGAGCTGTCGCGGCTGCTCTGGATCAGCGCCGACGCCGGCACGCGCCGCGCCTCCCGGGAGGCCATCGTGGCCCCGTTGGCACGCGCGTTCGCCGAGTGGAGCCGCGAGGGCCGCGTGCGCCCGCTCGAGCCCGAGATCGCGGCCGAGCTCGTGTTCGCGCTGGTCGAGGCGGCGCTGGTCGCGTGCTTCGCCGAAGGCGGCGGCCGCCACGAGCGCGCGTATCTGCGCGAGACGGTGGCCTGCGTCGAGGGCGCGCTGCGGGGAGTGAGTCGATGAGCCCGGAGCCGGCCCGACGCAGCGAGCCCGAGGCGAGCGGCGCCCGTCCTTCGGGATTTCGCTCGATTCGCCAGAACCCCTGGTGGATCCCGCCGTTCCTGGGCGGCGTGCCGGAGAGTCTCTCGCCCGAGCACCTGCGCCTGCTGGGCGTGCTCACCTTCGTGCTGTTCTTCGAGAGCTACGACATCTCGGTGTTCGGCAACGCGCTGCACCAGCTCGCCGTGACGTTCGGGCTCTCCAAGTCGCAGCAAGGCGACTTCATCAGCCTGGTGACGTGCGGCGCCCTGCCCGCCTTCCTGCTCGTCCCGCTCGCCGACCGCATCGGGAGGAGGCGGCTCCTCCTCCTGTCGGTGGTGTGCATGAGCCTGGGCTCGATCCTCACCGCCAGCAGTCAGAGCGCGACTCAGTTCGTCGTGTTCCAGTTCTGCACGCGCACCTTTCTGATCACCTCCGCGGTGCTCACGGTCGTGATCGTGACCGAGGAGTTCCCGGCGGAGCTGCGCGGCTGGGGCATCGGCATGATGTCGGGCGTCTCGGCGATCGGCTTCGGGCTGGGCGCGCTCCTGTACGGCTTCGTGAATCACCTGCCGCTGGGCTGGCGCTCGCTCTATCTCATGGGGATCGCACCGCTCGTGCTCTTCCCGTGGCTGCGGCGGGGAGTCCGCGAGACGGGCCGGTTCACGCGCATGCGCGGGACGGAGCTCGCGTCGGACGGCTTCGCTGCGGCGCTCGCCGGGAGCTTCCGCCCGATCGCCGCGCTCGTGCGCCAGCATCCGCGCCGCGCGCTCGCGATCGCCTGGATCGGAGGTCTCTCGAGCTTCGGGACGAGCGTCCCGTTCCTGCTGATCTCGGAGTTCCTGCAGACGATGCGGGGCTGGAGCCCGGGCGCGTTCGGGGCCATGTCGATCTTCTTCGGCGCATTCGGAATCGTCGGGAATCCGGCCGCGGGCCGGCTCGCCGACCGCCACGGGCGGCGCGTGGTCATGCTCGTCGCGCTCCTGGCGTTTCCGCTCTTCGCCGCAGCGTTCTATGCCGGCCCGGGGGCGCTGGTCGCGCTGCCCTGGACGGCCATGGTGTTCCTGAACATGGCCGGGGGCGTGATGCAGCGCGCGCTCATGACCGAGCTCTTCCCGACCCATTCGCGCGGCGCGGCGGGCGGGCTGCTCTCGATGATGAGTGCGCTGGGCACCGTGACCAGCTCCTTCCTCTACGCGCGTGCCATGGGCTGGCTCGGCAGCGACCAGTCACTGGTGATTCCGCTGATCTCGCTCGCTACCGTCCTCGCGGCAGCGGGCGTCTTGCTCGTGCCCGAGACGGCGCGCCTGGAGCTGGAGCAGATCAGCCAGGAAGGAGTCGAACCGTGATGCGATCCGCGCTCGTCGCCGTGCTTCTGGGTCTTGGCACCGCACCGCCCGCCCCGCTGACCGGCACGCTCGACGCCCTGTTCCCGACCGGCCGCGTGACCCGGCCGCTCGAGTCACTCCTGGCCGAGCACCCGCTCGAGGCGGGCAAGACCTTCCAGGTGACCGAGCTCGGCCGCGACGCGGCCTCGAGTCACCACCTGGTCTGGATCGTCGACCGCGAGCAGCCCCACCGGCACGACAGCCACGACCTGTTCGTGGTCATGCTGCGCGGCTCGGGCACCATGCGCATCGGCAGCGAGACCCGGCCCATCGCACCGGGCTCGATCCT
>DATKAO010000001.1 GCA_035498015.1 Myxococcota bacterium | reverse complement strand
ATCGTCCGGCTCGGCTCCAACTTCATGGAGATCGCGATCTTCGCGCTGAACGTGGCCGCGTTTCTCGGGCTCGGTCTCTCGATCGACTACTCGCTGCTCCTGGTGCAGCGCTTCCGCGAGGAGCTCGCGCGGGGTCTCTCGACGCGCCTGGCGGTGATCACCGCGGTCGATACGGCGGGCCGTGCGGTGCTGGTCTCGGGGCTCGCGGTGGTGGTGAGTCTGGTCGTGCTGCTCGGCGTGCCCGTGGCGATCCTGCGCAGCGTCGCGCTCGGAGGAGTGCTGGCGACCGCGACGGCGCTCGTGGGGGCGCTGGTCTTGCTCCCGAGTCTCCTGGCGTGGCTCGGACCCCGAGTGAATCGCGGGTCGCTGCGCCGGCGGCCGGAGGTCGGCGGCTCGAGCCCTTTCTGGAGCCGCGTCGGCGAGCTGTCGATGCGACACCCGATCGCGACGGCGCTCTGCTGCACCGCCCTCTTGCTCGTTGCCGCGAGCCCCGTGCTGCGCATGCGCAGCGTGCTGCCCGACGCGCGCATCTTCCCCTTCCACTCCGAGGTGCGGCTCGTCGACGAGGCGCTCGGCGATGCCGGCCGCTTCGATCCGGGCGGCGCCTCGGCCATGCAGGTGGTCGTGGAGACTCAAGGCTCGCCGCTCGAGCTCGGAAACCTGCGCCTGCTGCGCGCCTACACCGCGCGCATCTCCGCTGTCTCGGGCGTGACCGGCGTGCGCACGCCGTTCGCCGGGCTCGACCCCGACGCGCGCACCTCCGAGGAGCTCGCCCGAGCCGCCTCGGTCGACCCCGTGGCAACGCGGCTCGCGCGCATGACTCACGCGGATCACTCACTGCTGGTGGCCACGGGCGCGCACGCCTGGCGCTCGGCGCAGGCGGCCGAGGTGCTCGAGACCGTGCGCGACGTTCCGCACCCCGCCCTGCGCGTGAAGATCGGAGGTCCGACGGCGCAGATGGTCGATCTGAAGGAGACCTTGCGCCAATACGGGCGCGTAGCGGCGGTGCTCGTGATCGGCTGGAATCTCGTGATGCTGCTGGTCGCCTTCCGGTCGGTGGTCGTGCCGATCAAGGCGGTGCTCATGAACGTGCTGTCGCTCGGCGCGAGCTACGGAGTGCTCGTCTGGGTGTTCCAGGACGGCCACCTCGCGCGACTCCTGGGCTTCGAACGCCTGGACGGCATCGACCCGAGCATTCCGCTCGTGATGTTCGCGGTCGTGTTCGGGCTATCGATGGACTACGAGGTGTTCCTGCTCTCGCGCATCCGCGAGGAGTGGCTCCGCACCAGAGACAACCAGGGCAGCGTGATCTTCGGCCTGGCGCACACCGGACGGATCATCACCAGCGCGGCGCTGATCCTCTTGGTGGTGATCGGCGCGTTCGCCGGCGGTGACCTCGTCTACGTGAAGCAGATCGGGGTGGGCATGGCGGCGGCGATCGCGATCGACGTGACCCTGGTCCGCGCCCTGCTCGTGCCCGCGACCATGCAGCTGCTCGGGCGCTGGAATTGGTGGGCGCCCCACTGGCTCGCCCCGCCGGCGCGGCCGTCCTGAGCCGCCGGCTCAGCGCAGCGAGGCCTTCACCGTTTCGAATCCGCCGACACTGTGCGGTGTACCCCGGGGCAGCGTCTTCGCCAGCTCGCGGATGCGCGCCTCGCGGTCCACGGGCGAGGGGTGGTCGCTGAGGAAGGCCTCGAGCTCGCCCGGATCGTGGCCGGCCTCTTCGCGCAGCACGCCGAAGAAGTCGGCGAGCGCGTTCGGGTCGTAGCCGGCCCGCGCCATCATCGCGGCGCCCGTCATGTCGGCCTCGGACTCGGCGTCGCGGCTGAACTTCAGGAAGGCGGCGTTCAGCCCCACGCCTCCGACCGCGGTGAGCACGTCGGCCCCGGTGCCGCCGCCCAACAGTCCCCCGAGCACTCCGAGCCCGGTCTGCGCGGCGTAGGCCTCCGAGGCCTGGTGCGTGCCGTGGCGCAGCGCCACGTGGGCGAGCTCGTGGCCCATCACGCCGGCGAGCTCCGCCTCGCTGCGCGCCGCCGCGATCAGCCCGCTGTTCACGTACATCGGCCCGCCCGGGAGCGCGAACGCATTCACCTGTTTCTCGCGCACCGCCTTGGCGTGATACGGGTACTTGGCCCCGGGCGCGTGGCTCACCAGCGCCTGGACCAATCGGTTCAGGTAGGCGTCGACCGCGGGCTCACCGAGCAGCTCGAGCTTCTTCTCCGCCTCGGCCGCCGACTGCTTCCCGATCTCGATGTCCTGGTCCACTGTGAACAGGTTGAACCCGGGAGCGGGCGCGCCCGGCGCCAGCGGCGTCTGGAGGGCAGCGGTCGCGCAGCCCAGCATACCCTCTTGCTAGAGCAAGAGCCGCGCCCGGAACGCGCAAAGGCCGAGAAACGCGAGCCCGACGAG